>CAMNEX010000062.1 GCA_946536825.1 uncultured Selenomonadales bacterium
CCGCCAACCTAACAACTAGCAACTAGTTACTAGCCACTAAATTGGCGGCTCAATCTATAACGTAATATTTTTTTCCACAGCACTACTTCAGAAGAACAGCGACAACTATTGTAGCGACGCCGATTATCGTAACGATAGACATATTGCGAACGTGCTTGACCATGCCGTCAATCTTCGAGTCAAAATTTGTCCGCATGTCTTTCATATCTTGGCGTATTTCCCGCATATCGTCATCTTGCCTTTTGCGTGCCGCTCGACTTTCTTCGATAAACATGTCAAGTTTAGTCGCCACGTTGCTGACCTGCTGTTCAAGCGTCGTAACTCGTTTTTCGAGGTTGTCAACTCGCTTTTTGATGTTCGCCATAATAATCACCGCCTTTCTTGTGAGTAGTCAAAAGTTTTTTTTAGAAATTGACAATCTCGCTGAAGTCTTTGGATTTGAGGCTTGCGCCGCCGACCAATGCGCCGTCAACGTTGGGTTGTTGCATGAGGTCTTTAATCGTCGCAGGTTTAACGGAGCCGCCGTATTGAATGCGAATAGCGTCAGCCGCTTCTTGACCAAACATAGCGGCAACTTTCTCGCGGATAGCTTTGCAGACTTCTTCAGCCTGATCGAAAGTCGCGGTTTTGCCGGTGCCAATGGCCCAAATCGGCTCGTAAGCGATGACGAGTTTTTTGACTTCCGCGGGTTTGAAGCCGGCAAGGTCTTTTTCAATCTGTCCAGTTACGAAGTCAATGTACGTGTCCGCCTCGCGAATTTTGAGGGATTCGCCACAGCAAATTATCGGGGTAATGCCCGCATTGAACGCAGCTTTAGCGCGTTTGTTGACGCCCTCATCAGTTTCGCCGAAATAGTCGCGGCGTTCGCTGTGACCAAGGACGACATAATCAACGCCGATTTCATTGAGCATTCCAGTTGAAATTTCGCCAGTGTACGCGCCTTTGGGTTCCCAGTGAACGTTCTGCGCGGCGACGTGAATATTTGTGGATTTAACAGCCTTAGCAACGGCGGCAAGGGCGGTAGCAGTAGGAGCAACGACAACGCGGCATTCGGCGTTCTTGACAAGCGGAATCAATTCTTCAACGAGTTTGACGCCTTCTTTAATGGTGTTGTTCATTTTCCAGTTGCCCGCGATAACCGGAGTGCGTCCCACGCCGTCAATCGCGTCAATGCCGGGCAGAACTTTGCCTTCGAGATATTCGAGGGTTGCGCCGCCGCCGGTGGAGATGTGCGAAATTTTCTTGTCGAGACCGGTTTTCTTGAGAGCCGCAATCGAATCGCCGCCGCCGACGATTGAAATTGCGCCTTTGTCGGTCGCGTCAGCAACAGCTTTAGCAACTGCGAGCGTGCCTTTTGCGAAGTTGTCAAATTCAAAGACGCCCATAGGTCCATTCCAAATAATCGTCTTCGCGCCTTCGAGGGCTTTAACGTATTCTTCGGAAGTCTTTTCGCCGCTGTCGAGACCCATCCAATCGGCGGGGCACTGGTCAACAGGAACGGTCTTGTATTCTGCGTCAGCCGCAAATTTATTTGCAACGACAATGTCCACGGGCAGGACGACTTTGACGCCTTTAGCCGCGGCTTTTTCGAGGAGTTCTTTTGCGAGTTCGACTTTATCAGCCTCAAGGAGCGAAGTGCCGACTTCGTAACCTTTAGCCTTGTCGAAGGTGTGAGCCATGCCGCCGCCGATAATAATCGTGTCGACTTTGTCAATCATGTTGCTGATAACGCCGATTTTGTCGGAGACTTTCGCGCCGCCGATAATGCCGACGAACGGACGCTGCGGAGCCTCAAGGGTTTTGCCGATATAATTAATTTCTTTTTCCATGAGGAAGCCGGACGCAGTTTCAAGGAAATGGGTAATGCCGACGTTGGAGGCGTGAGCGCGGTGAGCCATGCCGAAAGCGTCATTAACGGCAACGTCTGCGAGCGCGGCAAGTTGTTTCGCGAATTTGGGATTGTTCTTCTTCTCTTCCTTGTGATAACGAAGGTTTTCAAGCAAGAGAATTTCGCCGGGTTGGAGAGCGGCGGCGGCTTTTTCTGCGGGTTCGCCAATGCAATCTTCCGCCCATTTTACTTCTTTGCCGAGAATTTCGGCGAGTTTTTTGGCAATGGGTTTGGTGGAGAATTTCGGCTCGCGAGCTTCGGTAGGTCTGCCGAGGTGACAACCGATAATGACTGCCGCGCCTTGTTCAAGAAGATAATTAAGAGTAGGAAGAGTCGCGTCAATGCGCTTGGTGTTGGTGATGTTTTGGTTTTCGTCCATAGGGACGTTGTAATCGACGCGAAGGAATACCTTTTTGCCTTTCAAATTGATGTCGCGAATGTTTTTCTTGTTCATTAGAAAACCTCCCCAAAAATTTAAATCATAAACCGAAAACGACCCGGCTCAACATTTCAGAAGAGCCGAGCCGCTGTCTTAACCGTGCCTAATTAGATAATCTTACTTCAATTCTGCGAAATACTTAATTGTACGAACCATTTGGCTGGTGTAGCTGTTTTCGTTGTCATACCAGGAAACAACTTGAACGAGGGTGTTGCCGTCGCCAATGGGGCTGACCATGGTTTGGGTCGCGTCGAAGAGCGAGCCGAATTTCATGCCGAGAATATCGCTGGAGACGATTTGTTCTTCGCAATATCCGAAGGATTCATTAGCCGCCGCTTTCATAGCCGCATTAATTTGGTCAACAGTGACTTCGCCTTTGACAACCGCGAAGAGCAGAGTGGTAGAACCCGAAGGAGTCGGGACGCGCTGTGCCGCGCCAATGAGTTTGCCCTTCAATTCGGGAATGACAAGACCGATAGCTTTTGCTGCGCCGGTGCTGTTGGGAACAATGTTGCATGCGCCTGCGCGGGCACGACGGAGATCGCCTTTACGTTGCGGACCGTCGAGAATCATTTGGTCGCCGGTGTAAGCGTGAATGGTAGCCATAATGCCGCTTTGAATCGGAGCAAGGTTGTGAAGAGCCTGGGTCATGGGAGCCAAGCAGTTAGTGGTGCAGGACGCCGCCGAAAGAACCGTATCTTCGGGCTTAAGAGTCTTGTGGTTGACGTTGTAAACGATTGTCGGGAGGTCATTGCCGGCAGGAGCCGAAATAACGACTTTCTTCGCTCCGGCTACGATGTGCGCGGATGCTTTTTCTTTGCTGGTATAGAAGCCCGTGCATTCGAGGACGACGTCAACATCATGTTTGCCCCACGGAATTTCTTTGGCGTCTTTGATGGCGTAGATAATAATTTCTTTGCCGTCAACAACGATGGAATTCTCTTTAGCTTCGACAGTGTGTTTGCCTTCGCCGATTTTGCCGCAATAACCGCCCTGAGTCGTGTCATACTTCAGAAGGTGCGCAAGCATTTTCGGGCTGGTAAGATCGTTGATTGCAACAACCTCATAACCCTCTGCGTCGAACATTTGACGGAACGCAAGACGACCGATACGACCGAAACCATTGATAGCAACTTTAACAGCCATTAAAAATACCTCCCTATACTTTTAAAACTCTTGAACATTAAGCCTCAAGTTATTGCTATGTTACACCAAATTTTTTTCAGTGTCAATAAATTTTCGGAACATTTTTAATTTCATATTTGTTTCATACGATTTCCATTGTGATTTTTAATTTGCAAGTTCAAAGGCACTGTGCTATAGTCAAGCGGCAAAATTTTTGATATGGAGAATTGATAATGGCAAATGTGAAAAATAAAATTCAAAAGAAAATGGCGGCGAAAACTCCGGCCGCCGCGCCGCAACAAGTCGTTTCCGCGAATATCCCGCGCTTGCCGGGCGTGTCGATTGTTTTGCCCATGTACAACGCGCAACGTTATATAAAATCCTGCGTGACAAGCGCGTTGAATCAGACGTTCAGGGATTTTGAATTGATTTGCATTGACGATTGCTCAACCGACGATACGTTGAAAATTGTTTTGGAAATGGCAAAAAGCGACGGGCGCATTAAAGTTATACGGTTGCCGAAAAATTCTGGCGCGGCGAGTGAGCCTCGTAACACGGGAATAAGATTTAGCCGCGGAAAATATATTGCCTTCCTTGACGCGGACGATATGTACACGCCGACCGCGCTTGCGGAACTTGTCACCGCCGCCGAGAAATGGAAAGCCGATGTTGTTCATACCGAGCAGGTTTATTTCCCCGAAAATCAAACAATCGACGTGACGCCCGAAACGAAATTTACGACTTTTAGCAAGGAGAAGGGCGGCTTTTGCAAAGAGGCGTTCCTTGAGACCGATAACCTTGCCGAGCGCGTGCAAATGTTTTACAAGGGAAGATTTTTCGGTTGGGTGCACAACAAACTTTATCGCCGTGATTTTCTCATGGAAAAAAATCTGCACTTCGCAAAGCTTTTGACTTCCGAGGATATAATTTTTTATTTTCAAGTCGTGTGCACCGCGCCGCGCATTGTCCGCGTACCGAATATCACTTACATTTACCGCCACAATCCGAACTCGATAACTCGCAAAATGGTTTCAATCGAAGAATCACTGCACGCGCTGACGCATTTAATGATTGAGGGCTCAAAAATCCTTGACGACTTTATGAACGGCTTCGATTTCTTTATAAAAAATCCGAACTATCGCCAGTTGCCGATTGACTACATAATTCAGCAACATTTGATTTGGACGCAAAGATTTTACGAGAAATACACGCCCGCGCAGCTTGACGGCATTGTTCGCAAGGAACTAAAAAAATATTGCGGGGATTTCACGCCGTTTTTTGCGTACATTTACGGTGCGATTCACAGCTACCGCCAGCGGCTCATCAATTACGATAAGGAAATGAAAGCGTTAAAGGCAAAAGTCTAATAAAAAAAACTCCGCGGGAATTAAAACCTGTCGGAGTTTTTTTATTTCAGATTTTTACAAAGCCCGCGCCGACTTCCAAAAGTTTTAAGCCGAAAAACTCAAGGACTTGCGCAAAATCGGCGGCGGTTCCGTCGAAGTCGACATCAAGTTCAAGGCTCGTGGTGAGCTTGCGGGCAAAGGCATCGTTCACGCCCGAAATATTTTTAATGCGTTCGCGCACTGCGGTTAATGTGCCGCCCAGTTGCTCGAAGGTATTTTTTGTTATCAGCAAAGTTAAATGGCGTTCAACCTGCGCGGCGGATTTTAATGCGGCGAAAGAAATTTCATTGCCTGCGCGGCGTCCCGCCAATTTCAGCGCGTCATTGCCGTCGATAAAAACTCCACCACCCGTCGCGGTGCCGGCAAAAATTATTTCGCCCGTGTTTAATTCAATCAGGCGGCTCGAAACGGCAACGTCGTTGTCCGACAAAATTTTTACTTCGGCAATAACAAGGCAGTCAATATGAAAATCATTTGCCAGAGTTTGATAAAGTTCCTCGTCGTCGTCGGCAGAAAACATTCTAAGCTGAACGGCGCGACTTACCTGCGCAAGATCAACCGTCCGAGTAAAGCCTTGACGTTTCAGCGCGGAAATAATTTCGTTTTCAATTTCGGGATAACGCCGCTTGCTTGAATCAATCGCGACAACCGCCACGCGGGGATTATCGGCGTTCACGTCAATCAGAGATTTTTTTTCAATTTCACTCAAGCGCGAAGAAAATTTTTTATCGTCAAGTTCGGCGTTTATTTCCACAACAAAAATTCCGTTTTCGACGCGCCGCGAAATAATTTCGTAGCTTGAAATTAATCCCGCGCTGTCGACAGAAATTTTGTCGGAAAGGAGCATTGAATTTTGTGTGCGAGTTTTGGAATTGACAGCCGCGCCGAATTTCTGTTCAATCGCCGCCCGCATTGCGTTATGAATTGCACTGCGTTCGGTGTTGCCGCGTCCGACCGCGTGAATATTTTCCGCCGAACACGTTCCGAAATTTATCAGCGCGAGCAAACTCATCGTCGCCAAAAATTTTTTCATAAGCAAGCCTCCTATTAGAGTAAAAAAACGCCCCTCGGCTGACCGAAGGGACATTTTTTTTTGAAAGGCATTTGAGCCTTATAAAATTCTGCGTGCGCCAATGTAGTGCGAGCTCCAATAAGAACTTCCCAAAGAATCAATCGCGATACCGCGGCTTGAGCTGGCGTGGATAAAATTATTTTCGCCAAGATAAATGCCGACATGCGACGCGCCGTAAGTGTAAGTGCTGAAGAAAACCAAATCGCCTGCGACAAGATCGGTGGTGGAAATGGGCAAGCCGACTTCGTATTGAACGTCGGCAGTGCGTGGAAGGGATATACCTGCAAGCGCGAAAATGTATTGAACATATCCGGAACAATCAAAGCCGTAAGGACTCGTGCCGCCGAAGACGTAGGGGACGCCCAGATAATCCATTGACGATTGAATAATTCTGCCGGAAACGTAATTTGCAGTGCTCGTAATTTCGGGCATCTCCTTACCCAAAAGTGCCGAATACGTCGCGGGACCGATTAAACCGTCCGCCTTTATGCCGTGAGATTTTTGAAACTCCTTGACGGCGTCCGCCATTGCCGGTCCAAAAGCTCCGTCCGCCATGACATCATAACCCAATATCACGAGTTTGCCTTGAATCTCTGCAATGTCTGTACCTTGATCTCCTACCCGATAAACTCCTGCCGCGTTGCCTGTGGATACGCTGAACGATAACAATAAAGCCACTATCATTAACGCCCGCAAAAAAATCCTCAAAACCAACCACTTCCTTTCTAAAATTTTAATCGAATTATAATCTTTCGACGTGATTAATACCTGAATTTTTTTGTTTATATTAAAGCTGAAACGCCGCCGCGAAATTTTTCGACAGCGACGTTTTTTAAATTTCGCGTTGTATGGGACAGGCGGTTAATAAGCCGGATTCTGTATAGTGGCAGTCATTTATCTTGCTTGAACGTCGCCGCCCAAGTCTAGCAACTTACCCGAAAGGTCAGCGAGCAACCTCAACCCTTTCCTATTTAGTTTTGCTCCGCGTGAGGTTTGTCAAGCCGAAAGGTTACCCCTCCGCCGGTAGGCTCTTACCCTGCCTTTTCACCCTTACCGAATTTTTCGGCGGTTTTCTTTTCTGTGACACTGTCTTTAAGATTACTCTCACCGGGCGTTACCCGGCACGCTGCTCTGTGGAGTCCGGACTTTCCTCGTGAGAATATTTTCTCCCGCGACTGCCTCTTCCACCTGTCGCCACGTTAAAAATTCTACCACTCAAAAATTTTTATGTCAACGCGGCTTTTAGATTATTTTCATTTTGTAAATCTTGTCGCGAAAAATTTCTTGTGATATAATGCGCCCCGTTTAAAATTATCTCGCGGAATCGGAGCGTTGACCTGTGCCCTGTGGTTACTCGGCGCGAAAATGTTCCGCGATTGAAAAACAGGAGGAATTTTCAAATGGCAGTTATCTCAATGAAACAGCTTTTGGAAGCGGGCGTCCATTTCGGACACCAGACGCGCCGTTGGAATCCCAAAATGGCGCGTTATATCTTCACCGAGCGCAACGGCATTTACATTATCGATTTGCAAAAAACCGTTCGCAAAGTTGACGAGGCTTATAATTTCGTCCGCTCCGTTGCCGAAGAAGGAAAATCCATTTTGTTCGTCGGCACAAAGAAACAGGCTCAAGAGGCAGTCAAAGAAGAGGCTGTTCGTTCGGGGCAATTCTTCGTCAATGAACGCTGGCTCGGCGGCATGCTCACCAATTTCCAAACTATCCAAAAGCGTATCAATCGCCTTAAGGAATTGGAGACTATGGAGCAGGACGGAACTTTTGACGTTCTTACCAAAAAGGAAGTCATGCAACTGCGTCACGAAATGGCGCGCCTTGAAAAGTATTTGGGCGGTATCAAGGAAATGAACAAATTGCCCGGCGCACTTTTCGTAGTCGATCCGCGCAAGGAACGCATTGCCGTTGCCGAAGCGAGAAAGCTCAATATTCCTATCGTCGCGATTGTCGATACCAACTGCGACCCCGACGAGATTGACTACGTTATTCCCGGCAATGATGATGCAATTCGCGCCGTGAAACTTTTGACGGCTAAAATTGCCGACGCAATGCTTGAGGGCAACCAAGGCGCGGAGAGTGCTGCGGCGTCCGAAGAGAACGAAGCATAATTTTTGATTAAAGATTTTTTTGAGGTGAAATAAATGGCTATTAGTGCGGCTACTGTTAAGGAATTGCGCGAGAGAACCGGCGCGGGCATGATGGATTGCAAAAAGGCTTTGACTGCCACCGGCGGCGATATGCAAAAGGCTATCGATTATCTGCGCGAAAAAGGCATTGCCAAGGCGGCTAAAAAATCCGGACGCATTGCGGCGGAAGGTGCTGTTGCGGCTTTAATTTCCGAGGACGGCAAGACGGGCGTTCTGCTTGAAGTCAACTGCGAAACCGATTTCACGGCGAACAATGAAAATTTCCGTGCTCTGGAGAAAAAAGTTATCGAATACATTGCCAAGGCTAAACCTGCCGATCTCGACGCGCTTAATGACGGCGTTATTGACGGCAAAAAAGTTTCCGACCTTGTCACCGAGGCGACCGCCACTATCGGCGAAAAAATTTCCATTCGCCGCTTTGTTGTCTACGAAGCTCAAGGCAAGCTCGTTTCTTACATTCACATGAGCGGCAAAATCGGCGTCCTTGTCGAAATGACCGGCGGTGCCGACCAACTCGGCAAAGATATTGCCATGCAAATTGCCGCGGCTAATCCTTCCGCTGTTGACCGCGCAGGCGTCGACGCTTCCGAACTCGAACACGAAAAAGAAATTCTTCGCAAACAAGCTCTTGAAGAAGGCAAGCCCGAAAAAATCGTTGAGCGCATGGTTGAAGGGCGTATCAATAAATTTTATAAGGAAGTCTGCCTCGTTGAGCAGGATTTCGTTAAAGCGGAGCCCGGCAGTAAACAGACCGTCAAAGATATTCTCGGCAAGGAAAAAGTTTTGAGATTTACGCGTTGGCAACTGGGCGAAGGCATTGAGAAAAAAGAAGTCGACTTCGCCGCGGAGGTTGCCGCTCAACTGAAATAAATTTATATCAGAGAAAAAATTTTTCTCCCGTCGCGCAGGCGGGATTTTTTTTTGCATTTTAAAATTTTGGTGTATAATATGCAAAATAATTTCAAGGAGACGATATTTATGCAGAAACTAATTTTTGACCTCCAGCGGTTTGCCGAAGTTTTGGTCGGCACGTCAAGCGACAATGCTTTCACTGTCACGACGGACAAAACGCAGGCTTACGGTTTGGCGGGCAATGATACCCTCGTCAGCTCCGGCAAAAGCGACGCGCAACTTATCGGCGGCTCCGGCAACGACGTTTTGAACATGACGGGCGGCAACGGCACTCTCACCGGCGGCGACGGCTCTGATATCTTCAATCTTTCTTATTCTGTCGACCAAACAATTTCCGCGGTGATTGAGGATATTGACCCTGCCAACGATAAAATCGTCATTACATACGGCGGCAACGCCACGCCCCAGCTTAACAGCGTTGTGAGTGGCTCCGACGTTGTTTGGACGGATAGCAACGGCTATTTTAATCTCACGCTCAAGGGCTCCAACGACGCGAGCGATTACTATGACGGCACAGCCAATTCATATTTATGGGACGTTTTGCGGCTGACAAATCGGGAGCGCGAAAACCAAGGACTTTCGCCGCTCACCATGTCGGACGCTTTGACTTACTCCGCCAGTATTCGTACGGAAGAAATTGTTGAGTCGTTCAGCCACACGCGCCCTGACGGCACTTCCTGCTTTACCGCAGTCGAAAAATCTTACAACACCATGGGCGAAAATATCGCCGAGGGACAAACTTCCCCTGCCAGTGTCATGACCGCCTGGATGAATTCCGAAGGACACCGCGCCAATATTTTAAATTCTTCTTTTAAAAAACTCGGTGCTGGCTACGTTTACGATTCAACCGGCGAATACAAACATTATTGGACGCAAATGTTTGCCGGTGATTTGTTTGCGCCCGATACCGTCAGCACGGACGATATCTTAAAAACTCAAATTCAAATTCAGACCGGCGAAATTTCCTCCGCGAATTTAATCACGCTGACTGAAGGCAACGACTCCTATACCAACACAGTTGACGGCGCGACGATTCAAGCATTCGGCGGCGCAGATACCGTTGATAATTACGCCGATAACGTTTCAATCGACGCGGGCGCAGGTAATGACGAAATTGACAACGAAGGCTCGCAAGTCACGATTGACGGCGGTGCGGGCAATGACGAAATCGACAACGAAGGCTCGCAAGTCACGATTGACGGCGGCGCGGGCAATGACGAAATCGACAACGAAGGCTCGCAAGTCACGATTAGCGGCGGCGACGGCGCAGATACCATTT
>CAMNEX010000063.1 GCA_946536825.1 uncultured Selenomonadales bacterium
TTTTTAAGTTCGTCAATCATTTTAATGCCTCAAAAGCTTTTTCCGCCGCCGAAATTGTTTTTTCTATATCCTCGTCGCTGTGCACTGCCGACATAAACAGCGTTTCAAACTGCGACGGCGCAAAATATATTCCGCGCTCCAACATTTCCAAGAAAAATTTCTTAAACATTTCCTGATTCGCCGCGGCTGATTCTTCGTAATTTGTTACTTCGCGTTCGCTGAAAAATATTCCGAACATTGAACCGGCTTGCGGCGTTTGAATTTTTATTTCTGATTTTTGCGCCGCATTTTTTATTCCCGCGACCAATTTTGATGTTTTATCGGTGATTTTTTCCGTGAAATTTTTGTCCTCCGATAAAATCGTCAAAGTTTCAATGCCCGCCGTCATTGCCAGAGGATTGCCGCTCAGCGTTCCCGCCTGATAAATTCTTCCGTCGGGCGAGACGTTGCGCATTATATCTTCGCGCCCGCCGTAAGCCGCGCAGGGCAGTCCGCCGCCGATTATTTTTCCCAGACAAGTTAAATCGGGCGTAATCTGATATTTTTCCTGCGCACCGCCGAGCGAAACTCTGAAGCCGCACATAACTTCATCGAAAATCAATAACGCGCCGTATTTTTTTGTGACTTCGCGCAGTCCGCGCAGATAATTTTCGCTCGGCAGGATTAAACCCATATTCCCCGCGACAGGCTCGACGATTATAGCCGCAATTTGTTCGCCGCATTCGGAAAAAATTTTTTCAACAGAATTTATATCGTTAAAAGGTAAAGTAATTGTATCCTGCGCGGTTTTCGGAGTAACTCCGGGGCTTGAAGGCTCGCCAAAAGTCGCCGCGCCGCTGCCCGCCTTGACAAGCAATGAATCGCTGTGCCCATGGTAGCAACCGATAAATTTTATGATCTTATCGCGCCCCGTGTAGCCGCGTGCAACTCTCAACGCGCTCATTGTGGCTTCCGTGCCGGAATTAACCATGCGCATAACTTCCATACTCGGAAAAATTTTATTCACGAGTTTAGCAAGTCGAGTTTCAAGCAAAGTCGGAGCTCCATAACTTGTGCCGCGTTCGACGGCTTTTTGAAGGGCGGCGACGATTTTTTTATGTGCGTGTCCCAAAATCAGCGGTCCCCAAGACAAAACGTAATCGATATAAGAATTCCCGTCAATGTCGAAAATGTGACTGCCCGCGCCGTGAGAAATAAACGGCGGATTGGAATTGACGCTTGAAAACGAACGAACAGGACTGTTGACGCCGCCCGGCATAAATTTTTTAGCCTCGGCAAATGCTTCGGCAGATTTTTTTAAGTCCATGATAACACCTCAAATCCATTCGGCAAAATCGAGCGCGTGATAAGTAATGATAATGTCGGCTCCTGCGCGTTTCATGGCGGTTAAATTTTCCGTGACGATACGCCGATAATCAATCCAACCATTGCGAGCCGCCGCTTTAACCATGGCATATTCTCCGCTGACGTTGTAAACCGCAACAGGGCGATTAATTTTTTCCCGAACTTTGTTCACAATGTCGAGATAAGCGAGCGCGGGTTTAATCATGATAATATCCGCGCCCTCCGCCAAATCCAATTCAACTTCCTTGAGTGCTTCGCGGCTGTTGGCAAAATCCATTTGATATTGTTTCCTGTCGCCGAATTGCGGCGCGGAGTCGGCGGCGTCGCGAAAAGGACCGTAATAAGCCGACGCATATTTAACGGCGTAGCTCATGATTGAAACGTTTTGGAAATTTTTAACGTCAAGCGCATCGCGAATTGCGGCAATTCTTCCGTCCATCATGTCGGAAGGCGCGACAATATCCGCGCCCGCCTCGGCTTGACTGACCGCGACTTTCTGCAAAAGTTTCAAAGTCTCGTCGTTGTCGACGTAATGCCCGCAGAGTTTGCCGCAATGCCCGTGGCTTGTGTATTGGCAAAGACAAACGTCCCCAACAATAATTAAATCGGGCACGGCTTTTTTTATGGCGGCAATGGCGCGTTGAACGGGGCTTTTCATATCCCAAGCTGAAGAGCCAAGTTCGTCCTTGTATTCGGGCAATCCGAAAACCTCGACGGCGGGAATGCCGAGCGCGGAAATTTTTTTTGCAAGCTCGACGGCGTTATCAACCGACAAATGATAGCAATCGGGCATGGAAGGAATTTCTTCGCGAACATTTTCGCCCGCCACTACGAAAATCGGGTAAATCAAATCTTTGACGGATAAATTTGTTTCACGAATCATTGAGCGCAGATTTTCATTTAGTCTCAACCTGCGCGGACGCAATTTTAACATTAAATCATCTCCCAAATTATTTTGACGGCATTAAAACGATATTGACAGGCAAATTGCTTGCGCCCGGCGGCGAATATTCAAAAGAAACTTGCCCGCGATAAGTTCCAAGCTCCGTAAGTTCTGTTCTGTCAGTCATTAAGGAAACTCCTTCGACCCTTGCTTGAGCAACATGCGGCGGTTCGGGCGGAGTTCTGTCGCCGAAGTAAAGTTGATAGCGCGGAGTCTGAATCACGCCCGAATAACCGTAATATCTATAGCGAAGTGCGCCCGCGTAATGTCCGCCGAGCGGGCTAAGACAAAAGCGCGTTGAATATTTCGTTTGAAAATTCAGCGTGTAATTTATTCCGTAGTTGCCGTAATTAATGACCTCGGAACCGTCGGTTGCGTCAATTCCGCGCTTAAAAAGGTCGTTGACGTTATCGCCGATTAAAATATATCCGAGACCGTCCCTTTCCCCGTCGTAAATGTTTTTCAGCGTCAACGTTCGATTCATATTTTTAAAAGTTCCGCGCAGAGCATATTTATCTTTTGGCAAAATTTCTGCGCGGTCGAGAAATTCAAGCGGGTCGGCTTTTTCCGGATACATCATCAGAAAAATTTTAACGGGCTTATCGGAATACAAATCGCAAATACCGTGAATTAGTTGACCGGGATTTAAAAGAAAATATTTTTCGTAAGGCTGATAAACTTTCCGTTCGCGGCGGCGCAATTCGATTTTATCTTTAAAATCGTCCTGCATGTACATGGTTTGAGTACCCTTGCCGACGCTGAAATAATTCCTATCGGGCGCGGAAATTCCGCCGCGAGTAATGTTGATAACCGCGTTGCCGTTCGACGCGTTTTCAAAGATAATGGCAAACCTTTTGCGAACGCCCGTGTCATTCAGGTGATAAAAAAGAATTCGGGCGTCGCCGCTCACCGTATCTGTATATAAAATTCCGTTCTTGCGGACGTATTCGGGGCTGTCGGAAAAAATCAGCGTGCCGCCGCTGTCGCGGGAAGAAACTTCGAGTTTATGCATAACGTTTGAAATTCCAGCGTCGGCAGAGGCGGAAGGAAGAAAAGTGCTGATTGAGGCGAGTAAAGTCATAAAGGTAGCGAAAATTTTTTTGGTAAAGTTCATTAAGAAATTCTCCTTAAAATTTTTTGGAAATTATAACACGCAAGAATTAAAAGCACAAAAATTTTTCTTGACTTTAAATAAATGCGGGATTATAATTGCGCTTGCGTTGGGGACGTAGCTCAGCTGGGAGAGCATCAGGTTCGCAATCTGGGGGTCAAGGGTTCGAATCCCTCCGTCTCCACCAACTAAAAGAGAAATTTCAAGGCGGGAGTTCAAAACTTCCGCCTTTTGGCTTTTTCGGAGGATTTATGAACGATTTTAATTTGCCGCAGATAATTTTCAGCAAAATTTTCCGCGCAGTAGTCGAATTCGAGTTGATTGACGAAGGCGACAAAATTTTAATCGGCGTATCGGGTGGCAAGGACAGTTTGCTTTTGATTTACGCGCTCGCGACTTTAAAGCAGAGGACTAAAAAAAATTTTTCGCTTGCCGCGCTGACGATTGATCCGAAGTTCAGCGACGATTTTAAAGAAAAATTAATCGCTGTAAAAAAAATTTGCAACGAACTCGGCATTGAACACGACATTTGCGAAATTGACATTGCCAAGTTGATTCGCGAGCAAAATAATAAAAATGCGTGCTACACTTGCGCATATTTTCGCCGCGCAGTAATGAATCGCCGCGCAAATGAACTCGGCGCGAACAAAATTGCCTACGCTCATCATTTGGACGACGCTGTCGAAACTTTTTTTATGAGTTTGCTTTCAACGGGGCAATTAAATACTTTTCAGCCGAAAACTTTTCTTGACAGGACAAATTTAACGGTTATTCGCCCGCTGATTTACGTCCGCGAGTCCGAAATTAAAAACTTAACGCAAGGCTTTGAGATTTTAAAATCGCCGTGTCCTTTTGACGGCTTCACAAATCGTCAGCGAATAAAAAATCTTATCGCGGAGCTTGAAAAAGATTTTCCGAACATTTTCAGCCATTTGGCGGCGGCAATGCGCAAAAATTCAATCGGCGAACTGTGGGACGCGCCTAAAACTCGGCAAGAAATGCGAGAAACTTATTTTTCCTTTAAATGAGCGACAAAAAATCCTGCGTATGATAAAATGCGCAGGAAATTTTTTATGAGGTGATTTTTTTGAAGTACGAAATTTTATATCCGGAAGCGTTTCCGATTGTCGAATGTCATTTAAACCGCGGCGAGAGTATCAAAGCCGAATCCGACGCGATGATTGCGATGTCGCCGACGATTGACGTTGAAGGCAAAATGGACGGCGGACTTCTGCGCGGTTTGGCAAGAAAATTTCTTTCGGGCGAGAGTTTATTTTTTCAAGAGTTGGTAGCGCGGCGCGGCGACGGTAAAGTTTTATTCGGTCATTCGCAAATCGGCGGCATTTTGGACGTTGAACTTGACGGCTCCTACGGTCTGATGATTCAAAAGGACGGATTTTTGGCGAGCACGCAGGGAATAACCGTTGATACTGAAATGCAAAATCTTTCGCGGGGATTTCTCAGCGGCGAAGGTTTTTTCATACTCAATGCGCGGGGAAACGGTACCGTTTTCGTCTCAAGCTACGGCGTGATTCACCCGATAAATCTTGACGATAACGAGGAAATTATAATCGACAACGGGCACCTTGTCGCCTGGCCGGATTACATGAATTATAAAATCGAAAAGGCCTCCAACGGCTGGATTTCGAGTATCACTTCGGGTGAAGGTCTCGTTTGCCGTTTCAGAGGCCCCGGAATAGTTCTTATTCAAACGCGCAACCCCAACAATTTTGAGAAGGAATTGGAAAAAAGAATTCGTTCGATTGTCGGCTAGAAAATTTAAATGCGCACTTCAAAATGTTTTGGTTTATCGTCTTCCGATTTATTCGGGAGCCGCGCAGGTTTTTCTGCAGGTTTCGGCGGCGGCTGGGCTGATTTTTTGTCGGTCGCCGCTTTTAATTTGCCGTCGTCGAAGAGTTGCGATTTTGTCAGCGCGGGCTTACTCGTGAACAAAAATTTTTTCGCGAAAAAAAACGCCGCGACTGCCACGAAAATTATTGTGAATATCCAAAAAGCTCCGCCGTGTCCTTCGTTATGATTTATTTTCGGCGTAAAAGTCTGTTCGGATTCTGTTTCGGCTTTGTAAGAAAAATTATCCGCCTGCCGAGCCTCGCGAGCGTCCATTTCCCGAAATTCTCTTAAAACGTCTTGTCCGCGGTCGTAATCCGATTGAGTATCTTCAACCTGCGCGGATTCGAGATTTTGCCGAGCGGAATTTTGATTCCTATCGTCGCCGCGGTCGACAGTCCGTTTGGTTAAAGCTCCCGATCCGTTCGCGACGGCGTCCCGTGCCATATTCTCGTAAACGTCGTCCGAAGTTTGAGTTCCGCCTTCCGAATCTTCTTTTACAAAAGGAGCTTTATCAATGCGCGGCGGAGTGGGGGGAGTCGGACGAACGGCAGGCGCGGGAGCCGTCGGCGGTTGCGGAGGTTCCAATTTCATATTTTAGAGGAGATGAGCGCGAAGTTCTGCGCCGTCCTGCGCCGAAAGATACGCGGGCGCAATGTCGAAAACAGTTTTGCAACCGTTATTGCCCTCTTTGTTGAGGCGATACGCGGCGCGAGCATAAGCAACCAAAACGCTGGTCGTAAATTCGGGATTGGAATCGAGCTTGAGATTGAATTCAATTATATGATTATTTTCCTTATCCATGCCGGTTTTGCCAGAGCGAATTACGAAGCCGCCGTGCGCAAGTCCCGCGTGTTTGGTCAAAAGTTCTTCTTCGCTGATGAAATTTACAACCGTGTCATAATCGGCGAAATAATTCGGCATGGTTTTAATCGCGTTCTCGACTTCGGCGGCGTCCGCGCCTTCCTCAAGCACAACATAGCATTCGCGCAGATGTTTTTGACGGGTTGTAAGTTCGGGATTTTTTCCACTGCGAACAGCATCAAGCGCGGAGTCAATCGGAACGGTGTACTGCTTTGCATTTTTAACGCCCTTGACGCGGCGAATTGCGTCGGAGTGTCCCTGGCTGACGCCTTTGCCCCAGAAAGTGTAATCCTTGCCGTCGGGCAGAATTGCGTTGGCATAAGCGCGGGCGAGCGAGAAAAGTCCCGGATCCCAACCGACAGAAATAATCGCCACGTGTCCCGATTCTTTAGCCGCCTTGTCAACGTTTGCAAAGTGTTCGGGAATTTTGGCGTGCGTGTCGAAGCTGTCAATTACGTTAAACATTTTTGCATATTCGGGCGTCTGAGTCGGCAAATCGGTCGCACTGCCGCCACAAAGAATCATGACGTCGATTTTCCCAACCCAATCTTTTGCGTCCGCGACGTTGAGCACAGGCACGCCGGGAATTTGAATTTTAACTTTGGAAGGATCTCTGCGCGTGAAAACCGCTACGAGTTCAGTATCGGGGTTATCTTTGACAGCGCATTCCACGCCGCGTCCGAGGTTGCCATATCCTAAAATTCCTATCTTCATGATTTATTGCCTCCTGTGAATAATTGTTTTCAATAACGAAACGCATTATAACATAAAAGTTAAGCATTGCAATATTTTTAGTCTATGAATACAATATTTTTGGGGGGCTTGTCAAAATCAGCAAATTCCTTTATTATTTTTGAACGCGGCTGCACGATTTAGGAAAGGAGAATTCTTATGGAAGAAATCAGAGGCAAGTACAACACTGCAATTTCTTTCGCGAAAGTCATTGAGGATTCGGCTCGCGAACAAATTCGCCGCATGTGCAATTACGAATTCACCAAAGACAGCAAAATCCGCATTATGCCCGACGTGCACGCCGGCAAAGGTTGCACAATCGGCACGACCATGACCGTTACCGATAAAGCAGTGCCCGGCATTGTCGGTTTTGACATAGGTTGCGGCATGTATACCGTCAAGCTTGAAACGGAGTCGCTTGACTTTGAGAAAATCGACGAAGCCGCGCATTATATCCCCTCGCGCAAAAGTGTTTGGGAAGCCAAGCAAGAAAAATTCGACTTGACAGAGTTAATTTGTTATCGACAACTTGAAGATATTCGCCGCATTGAAAGCAGTTTGGGCACGCTCGGCGGCGGCAATCACTTTATCGAAATCGACAAAGCCGCCGACGGAACTTTTTACCTGATAATTCACACCGGTTCAAGAAATTTGGGCGGACAGGTCGCCGAAATTTATCAGCAACTCGCAATCGATTTGGCTAAGGGAAAAGATAAATTGTTTCAAGAGCGCGAAGAAATTATCGCGACGTATAAATCCCGCAGTCTCAAGAAAAAAGTTAATTCGACGTTGAAAAAACTAGAGGAAGAATATCGCAACAAACCACTTTCAATGCCAAAAGACTTGTGTTTTGTCTACGGAAAGTATTTTCAGCAGTATTTGCACGATATGGAGATTTGTCAAAACTTCGCAATGCGAAATCGCGAACTCATTGCAAAAATTTTGCTCAGTAAGGCTGGCATTTCTTATTCCGAAGCTTTCCACACTACGCATAATTACATTGACACCAAAGAATTAATCATTCGCAAGGGCGCAATCGCCGCTCATAACGGCGAAAAAGTTTTGATACCGATAAACATGCGCGACGGCTCGGTTTTGGCGGTCGGCAAGGGAAATGCCGATTGGAATTTTTCCGCCCCGCACGGCGCAGGGCGTATCATGTCTCGCGGCGACGCCAAAATTAAATTGAACATGGAAGATTACAAAAATTCAATGGCGGGCATTTACACTACCTCAATCAGCGAAGGAACTTTAGACGAGTCTCCGCAAGCTTATAAAACTCTCGACGATATTTTGGACGTTATCGGCGACACCGTGGAAATTATCGACGTTATGAAACCTGTTTACAATTTCAAGGCGGAAGGATAATTTTTTCCCGTAAAAAAAAATTTAACTCTCAAGCACTTTGCCTGAGAGTTTTTTTTCATTGTCAGCAACGAAATTATTTTGCTTTAAACATTCTTTTTGTTGCGGGCGTTATCGAGTCGAAAAAGTTTTTGTGGCGTTCGTATAAAATTTTGTAAGTCCTAGCATAAAGCGGCGCATTATGAGGAATTGCGGCTTTATCGTGGCAGTAAATGTAAGCTTGATTGCGAATTTTAAGGTAAGCGTCAATGTCAAAAACTTCTCTGAAATTGTCGAGTTTATTTGCCGCGTCGAGTGCAAGCAGTGTACGCAGACACTTATCGCAGACGCCGCAATTAATTTCCTTCCTTATACAAACATGCAGATATTTTTGAGCGATAGGATTGTCGGCAATAAACTCAATTTTGTCATTGCGGTCGCCTTCGCCGCCGGCTGAAATTAATCTTAATCCCGAAGTAGAAAAACAATCGAATAAAAGCAATTCAAAATGCGCAGGGTCTTGAATAAAATTACCTTTAAGCGAAAAATCGCTAAAACCGATGCCGCTGGCGTAATAATAATTTTTCCAAAGTTTTTGAAGCGAATAAATCGCCAATGCGTCCATGTAAGTATGAGAACGGGCATGATTTTGCGGAATAACGTTTTGAAAATTAGATTCGAGTTTGAGTAGCGGCAAATTAAATTCCTTAGCTACAATTTCTGCGCGTTCAAAAACTTTTTGCTTTATGCGCGGAATATTTTTCCTTCCGTAGCAATTATTAATAGAACCGTTATTGAAAACGCAAAGATGAGTTAAATTTTGGCTCGGATAATCGGAATTAAAATGTTTCAGAATGGAATGGAAACTGTCGACGCCGCAAGAAATACCTGTTCCTACCCCCCCCTAAGTATTTTTGAAAAGGGCAACTTATCGAGCGGCGGAGCAATCTCTGCTTGAATTTTGGTGGCATAATTTCTCCGGTCGCTATGAATAAGAGTCGGAATTAAAATTTCTTTGATATTGTAAAGCAATTCCTCCGTGACGGGAGCCTCACAAATAATTTCGCGTTCATTTCTCTTCATTGCGCGGACGAAAAGCCCTATAAGCGCGTAGTCGGCGCGTTCGGGCGACAGAAATTTCCCGTACTCTTCGGCAACGGAGATGAGTACCTCGCGCTTGTCATCGTTGCCGAAGTCAATTTCGGTGTGAAGTGTCGATACGCCGTCCGAATCGGTGACGTAACCTTGATGAATCGTAATCATTTTTTATCCCCTCCAAAAGATTTATTTGACGCTAAGAAAAGCATTGTCCGCCGCAACGAATCGCCAAAGATAATCAGCCGCCGCGCCCGCGTAGTCGACGTTGATTCTTTTTGTCGCTTTGACTTCCACAGAAAAATTTTCGGTAGTCTCGATAAAAATTTCTTCGCCGCATAAATCCGCGCCGTAAAAATTTTTCGTTATGCCCATTGCCTGCGAGAGTTTGCCCGGTCCCGAACACAGCTCGCGCAGATTTTTGTTCCCGCGTCGAACTTTCATTAATTCCACACCGTCAACAGGCTCCAACGCCCGAATCAAAACGGCTTCGGGAATATTTTCGACGTTGGCGACGACGTTTGTGCAAATGTGCATTCCGTAAATCAGATAAACATAAACAAAACCGCCCGCGCCGAAAAAAATTTTTGTGCGCTCGGTTTTGCCGCGATAAGAGTGGGCGGCGGCGTCAAGCGTACCCATGTAGGCTTCCGTCTCGACGATAATGCCGCCCGTCACTTTCTCCGACAAATTGGTTACAAGTTTCTTGCCGATTAATTCGCGGGCAACCGTCAAGCCGTCGCGCAGATAAAATTCGCGGGGCAGTTTCATAAATCGTCTTCAAGCCCCGAAAACTCGCTGCCGATGCAACAGACGCCCAAAATAATCGTCGGTTTTCCCGCGTCGAGAGATTCTTCAAGAAAATCTGACATCATCAGAAAATTCTCCTTAATCAACCTTAACTTTCATCCACAAGCTGTTATAGTATTCGTCCATTTGGTTGCCGAGAT
>CAMNEX010000064.1 GCA_946536825.1 uncultured Selenomonadales bacterium
CGGAATTTTTTACACAATCGCGGCGTCGATATTTTTCTTTACGCTGTTTGAATTTGGCAAATTCCCTACGCAGATAAAAAATTTCTTGAGTTTGCTCGGAAAAAATTCTTACTTTGTATATTTGGCGCACCCGTTCGCGATAACTTACTTGTCGCTCGCGCTCGGCAAGCTCGGATTGATTATGACAGCTCCAAACGCGCTGATTTTTTATTTTTTAATCGTCGCGTCAACATTGGGCGTCAAACTTCTGTATCAGAAATTTTTTCCAACAAGCCCGCGATGAATTTTACATGCGGCGCAACCGTGTCAAGGTGAAGTCGTTCGTTGGGGCTGTGAATATTTTCGTTGGTCGTGCCGATTGAGATAATGTCAAGCGCGGGATTTTTCTTTGAAAAAATGCTCGGCTCAAGTCCCGCGTGAATCGTCTTGACTTCGGGCGCGTAACTATTTTGCTCCGCGAAAATTTCCTTGGCGAATTTCAAAAGCTTACTTTCGGGATTGAAATTCCATGCGGGCAACGACGTCGAAAATTTACTCTCGAACGCGCAGAGCCGCGCCGCTTGCGAAAAACCTTCAATAAATTCCTCAAGTAACTCGTCGGAATTGGCCCGCGGCAAAATCTTCAGCTCAACAATTTCATCGTCCATGCGCACCGCGCCCAAATTAGCCGACGCCAAAACCTGCGCGGGGTTTTCGGGCGACATCATATAAACGCCGCTGTGAATCAACGTTATAATATTCGTAAGCGCGTCATAATCTTTTAAATGCAAAACCTTATCGGGGCGTTTGATAATTTGCGCCTCGATTTTTATATCGGGCTCGGTCGCGCTGTAAACATTTTTAAATTTCTGCTCCAGCTCCGCGCAGATTTTTTGAACGACTTCCGATTTAATATCCGTGGCGAAAATAATTTCCGCGCTGTCGGGTATGACGTTAAAAGCCTTACCGCCGCGCAGATTCGACAAGCGGATTTTTCCATACTTTGTTACCTGGCGCATAATTTGAGCGGCAACCTTAATCGCGTTAATTCGCCCGCTCGAAATTTCTTCGCCCGAATGCCCGCCGCGCAACCCGCCAATTTTTATCTCCAAATTATTGGGCAATTTTGTATCGGGGCGGACGTAATGAAGCTCGCGCCAAAAAGTCGCGTGAACATTTCCCGCACTGCCCGCGACAATTTCGCCGAATTTTTCCGAATCGCAGTTGACAAGATATTTCGCGTCGGCAAAAAATTTTTTGTCCAAATTATTCGCGCCGTTCATGCCCTCTTCTTCGTCAGTCGTGAAAATCACGCGGAGTTTGCCGTGAGAAAAGGCGTCGCGATTTTTAACCAGATAAAGAATTTCCGCAATGCCGATTCCATCGTCCGCGCCCAGGCTCGTTCCCTGCGCCTCAAGAAATTTTTCGCCGCGAATTAATTTTATCGGGTCGCTTGTCGGATTGAATTCGCAACCTTCCGCCGCCACACAAACCATATCCATATGCGCTTGCAAAATCGTCAGCGGAGAATTTTCCTTGCCGGGACTCGCGGGAATTTCGGCGATAATATTTTTAAAATTATCCTGTACAACCTCAAAGCCATGTTCTTCAAAAAATTTTTTTAAAAAATTGCTGACTTGCTCCTCGTGCTTTGAAGGGCGCGGTATTGCCGCCAACTTTTTAAATTCCTCAAGGACGCCGTCCAAAATTTTTTCCCGTGCCCAAGTTAAAATTGTTTCGTTCATTGTCATTACTCCATTCCGTTTGAAAATGAATTCCCGAAATGCAACGCGGTTTAATTCGGCTAAGGCCATAAAAAATCCTGCGTTGAGGAAATTTCGCCGCCGTGATAAAATGACTTAAAATCAATGGGAGGAATTTTTAAATGAAAATAATCGAGCCGAGCGTTGAGTTGGCGGAGGACTTCGACGCGGCGGCGGTCATGAAAAAAATCGAGCGAGCCGGACGCGTCTGCTACAAATCGGAAGGGAATATCAAAGACGACAGCGCGGAGAAATTTATTCGCGGCATAATTAAACGCGGGCATGAATCGGTTATCGAACACGCGACAATTTCCTTTAAAATTATTTGCGATCGCGGCGTCACGCATGAACTTGTTCGTCATCGCCTTGCGAGTTATTCCCAAGAAAGTACTCGTTTCTGCGATTACAGCGCGGGCAAATTCGGCGGCGAGCTGACTTTTATTAAACCGTGCTTTTGGCAGGAAGACGACGAAAATTTTAAACTGTGGAAAAAGACAATGGCGCGGCTCGAAGAAAATTATTTGACGATGAGAAAAAATAATGCGCGTCCCGAAGAAGCTCGCTCAATCCTTCCGAACTCGCTAAAGACAGAAATTTTCGTGACAATGAATCTTCGCGAGTGGCGGCATTTTTTAAAGTTGCGGACGGCAAAAGCGGCACATCCTCAAATGCGGGAAGTCGCGCTGAAAATTTATAAAATCCTCGTCCAAAAACTCCCTGCAGTCTTCGATGATATTCAGCCGTAAAAAATTTTCGGCAGTATGGACAAACGTCCTATGTTGAAATATAATCGTTTTCACAAATTGAAAGGAGCGGTCTTAATGAAAATTACAATCGGGAGCGATCATGGCGCAGTTGAGTTAAAAGAAGAAGTAAAAAAAGTTTTGGCGGAATTTGAAGGCGTCGAAGTCAAAGACGTTGGGACTTTCGGCACAGAGTCGGTTGATTATCCCGACATTGCGGAAAAGGTCTGCGCGGACGTCGTCAGCGGCGAAGCGGAGCGCGGAATTGTCCTTTGCGGCACGGGGCTCGGCATTTCCATTGCGGCAAATAAAATCAAGGGTATTCGTTGCGCACTTTGCCACGATATTTTTTCGGCGAAAATGAGCCGCGAACATAACAACGCAAATGTTTTGGCAATGGGCGGTCGCGTTATCGGATTCGGTCCTGCGGGGGAAATTGTTCGCGCTTGGCTGACGACTGAATTTGCGGGCGGCAGACACGAACGCCGAGTCAATAAAATTATGGCTCTTGAAAACAAGTAAAAAACTTCTCCGATAAAATTTCGTCCCGAAGATAATTCGGGATATTTTTTTGCGTCAATTCGCGATATCTTGCCAAAAAAAATAAAGCGTGATAGAATTTCGCCGAAAAACAAAAGGTTGGTGAGTTAATGGTTACGGAAATTGCGCGAGCGAAGATAAATTTGACGCTGGATATTTTGGGCGTGAGGGCGGACGGATATCACGAAGTGTCAATGATAATGCAGACGATTGGACTTGCCGACGAATTGGAGTTGAAAAAAACTTCGGGCGGAATAAAACTTAAAATGAACGCGGTAGAAATTGTCGGCGGCGAAAATATTCCGACTGATGAGAAAAACTTAGCGTGTCGGGCGGCGATTGAGTTTCAAAAATTCTGCGGAAAAAATTTCGGCGTCGAGATAAGTTTGACGAAAAAAATTCCCGCGGCGGCAGGTTTGGCGGGCGGCTCGACGGACGCGGCAGCGGTTATCCGCGGAATGAATCGGCTTTACGAAACGAATTTGAGCGATTCGGAGCTTTGCGAAATCGGCGGGCGTGTCGGCTCGGATGTTCCTTTCTGCATAATCGGCGGCACTTGTCTTGCCGAAGGTCGCGGAGAAATTTTAACGCGCCTTGCTTCGCTAAAAAAATTCAGTGTGGTTTTGGCTAAACCGCACGGCGAAATTTCAACAGCTTGGTCTTACAAAACTTACGACGAAAATCCCGCCAAAATTCACCCGCCGAATAAAAAAATAATCGAGCAATTTGAGCGCGGAGAATATGACGCGGCATTTAAAAATTTTTCCAATGTCCTTGAAAGTGTCGCGCTTAAAAAAATTCCCGCTATTGCCGATTTAAAAAGTAAGATGTTCGCCGCCGGTGCCAAAGTCGCTTTAATGAGCGGATCGGGTCCGACGGTCTTCGCGTTGACAGATGGGGTGACTGCCAAAAAAATTTACGCAAGCGTTGAAAATTCGGGAGCACAGATTTTTGTTACAGAGATTTTTTGAGTAAGGATGAATGACAATGGGCAATAGACTTGAACCGATAACGATAGACAATTACCGACCGCTGAGAGATACGGTTTGCGAAACACTGCGCGACGCGATAAGACGCGGGATTTTGGAGCCGGGCGAAAGGTTAATGGAAGTGCAATTAGCCGAAGAGTTGGGGATAAGTCGAACGCCCGTCCGCGAGGCAATTCGCAAGCTTGAGCAAGAAGGCTACGTTATAATGATGCCGCGCCGCGGAACTTACGTTTCGGACGTGTCTGTTAAAGACGTAAAAGAAATTTTTGAGATTCGCTCGGCACTTGAATCACTTTCAACGGAATTGGCGACGGTGCGCATTGAGCCCGAAGAACTCGAAAAACTTAAGAGTTTACTCGTAGAAATCGAAGGGCACATAAAAAATAAAGACATTGAAAAAATCGTTGCGACGGACGTTGAATTTCATGGACTGCTTTATCAAGTCAGCCGCAATGAAAGGCTCGTCACGATAATCAGCAACTTAAAAGAACAACTCGCCCGCTTCCGTACGCTGTCAATGTCTTATCCCGGACGCCTTCAAGAAACGTTAGAAGAACACCGCGCAATGGTCGAGGCAATCGCGGCGGGCGACGCGGCGGCGGCTCGCGAGGCGGCAGAACGTCACATGGAACAGGCAGAAGAAACTTTACTTAAAGCAATGAGAAAAAGCAAATGAAATTTCAAAAACAGCTTTACGCAATATGTTTTCGCGGATACAGAGCTTTAACAAAGACCTTTTGTAGCTTAGAAAGATTTTGGATATAAAGAAACGCAACAGGCAAAGAAATTCATGAGAACGGCTAAAAAAAGGAGACTTTTTATGAACTTAGAAACTTTAATACTTGCGGCGGGCAAGGGCACGCGCATGAAAAGCAAATTACCAAAAGTCCTGCACAAGGTTTGCGGCAAACCCATGCTTCAATACGTCATAGAGGCGACAAAAAAAGCCGGTTCAGAACGTGAAGTCGTTGTAATCGGGTCGGGTGCGGAGCTTGTCGAAAGAACTTTTTCGGGAGTCGAATTTGTTTTGCAGGCAGAACAACTCGGCACAGGTCACGCGGTACTTTCGGCAAAAGATAAATTTGCAAACACGAAAGGAACCGTTTTAATTTTATGCGGCGATACTCCGCTTTTGACAAGCGAACTTTTAAAAAATTTCACGGCAACTCACGAAAAATCTAATTGCGCGGCGACGATTTTAACCGCCGAAATGCCCGACGCTACAGGTTATGGCAGAGTAATTCGCGCGGAGAACGGAGCCTTTAAAAAAATTGTCGAGGATAAGGACGCTTCAGAAGACGAAAAGAAAATTCGCGAAGTCAATGCGGGCGTCTATTGCTTTGACGCGCAGAAACTTTTCGGCTATCTTGAAAGAGTCGGCAACAACAACGCGCAAGGCGAATATTATTTGCCCGATGTTTTGCCGATTTTAAAAGAGGCGGGCGAAGAAATCGGCGCGTTTAAAGCCGAATATTGCATTGAAACTATCGGGATAAATACTCGCGCCCAACTTGCCGCCGCCGATAAAGCCCTGCGCATGAGAAAGGAACAGGAGCTTATGGAAGCGGGCGTAACGATTATCGACCCCAACACCACTTTTATTGACGGCGATGTTAAAATCGGGCAGGACACGATTATTCAACCCAACACCTACATTGAGGGCAATACGGTTATCGGCGAAGATTGTTCAATCGGTCCCAACGTTCGCTTTACCGATATGATTGTCGGCAACAAAGTTACGGTTCAATTCAGCTACTGCCACGAGGCGGAAATTCTTGACGGCGTGACGCTCGGTCCCTATGTTCATATTCGCCCCGGCACGACGATCGGGCAAAATGTTAAAATCGGCAACTTTGTCGAGATAAAAAATTCCAATATCGGCGAAGGAACAAAACTCCCGCATTTGCAATATATCGGCGATACCGACGTCGGCTCAAATGTCAATGTCGGTTGCGGAACGGTTACTTGCAATTACGACGGCAAAGAAAAACACCGCACGACGATTGGCGACAACGCTTTTATCGGTTGCAATACAAATTTGGTTGCGCCAGTTACGGTTGAGGAGGGCGCGTACATTGCGGCGGGCTCGACCATTACAAAAGATGTTCCGAAGGATAATCTTGCCGTTGCACGGGCGCGACAAGTCAATATAGAAGTTTGGAATGACAAGCGGAAATAGATTATTGGAAACAATAACCTAAACAAAGGAGGAAAAATTTTTTATGAACGTAGTAATTTGGGTGCAATATGACACAGTCGCCACACAGGACAAGGCTAAGGGACAAAGTCTGTTGAAACCCGCATTTGCGGCACTGGACAAACCTAAAGGTAGCGTTAATATTGTCGGCGTCGTTGAATCCGTTCCCATGCCGATTAACAAATTACCAAACCTCATTGACAAAAAAGATTTGGCAAAATTCGATTATGATTTAGTTTTGGTGACGGGGCATGATGTCGACCTTGCGCCGATTTTGGCGGAGGCAACTAAACTCGGTCTCGACCCCGATAAATTTGTCCTCGACCGCACTGTTTTAATTCCCGGCTTCACGCTTGAGAAATATAAAGAACTTCGCCGCGCAAATTTGTCGATTATCTCAATGGGCTGGTGGGCAGGCATTGCCTATCACAATCTCGGATTGCCTGCGCTTTCTCCGACAATCGGCATGTACGCAACCGAAGAAAATTTTATAAACTTCCTGCCCGAAGCGCGTTGGCATATTAAAAAAGATTTGCATTTTGAGCGCACGGAATACAATTCGGACTTGGGAACAAATTATCCGATTTTCTGGCTTGACGGCATGCAATGGTTCATGAACGGCTACACAAGCGACGCCGACGCCTTGGAGGCTTGGAACGAGCGCAAAAATAAAATTAATTGGTCAAATGTCCTGGTGACAATGCACACGTCAAGCCCCGCCGTTTTGGAAAGGTTTAACTGCTTGCCTTATGCCAAAAAGGCTTGCTTTGTTCCTTTCGAGACAGAGCTTGAATCGGGCTTTTATATCGACCCGAAACTTTACGGCGAAAATCTTTTACATGCGGCGGAAGGAATTGTTACGGGCGCAGTTGCCGCCTATGACGTTTGGGATTTGTTGCTTTACGGAAAAAAAGTTATTGGGTAAATAGGATTAACAACTAAATTTTAGGGAGCTGTTGAAAGTGAGCATTAACGGCAACACGAGTAACCTCTGCTTGATGACGGGAAATGCCAACCTCGAATTGGCAAAAAAAATCGCTGACCGTATCGGCGTCGATATTTTCGATACCTTCGTCGGACGATTCAACAACGGCGAGACGCAAGTCATGATTAACAAAAGTATTCGCGGCAAAGATATTTTTATCGTCAATCCGACTTGCCAGCCCGTCAACGATAACTTAATGGATTTGCTGATTATGGCGGACGCTTGCAAGCGAGCTTCGGCGCACTCAATCACGGCGGTTGTTCCTTATTACGCTTACGCCCGCCAAGACCGCAAAACTCGCGGGCGGGAACCCATTTCCGCAAAACTCGTTGCAAATTTAATCGTCGCGGCAGGAATTACCAGAGTTTTAACCGTAGATCTCCACGCGGGACAAATTCAAGGCTTTTTCGATATTCCCGTTGATCATCTGAGGGCGGCTCCCGTTCTTGCCGACTATTTCAACTCCAAAAATTTCGGCGAAGATTTGGTTGTCGTCTCGCCCGACCTGGGCGGCGTCACTCGCGCAAGGAAATTGGCGGATTACGTCAAAGCTCCCATTGCCATTATCGAAAAGCGGCGTCCGCGTCCCGGCGAAGCCGAAGTTATGAGCATTATCGGCGACGTTAAGGGCAAAGTCGCGCTTATGATTGATGACATTGTCGACACGGCGGGCAGTCTCTGCGAAGGCGCGAAGTCTTTAAAAAAACTCGGCGCAAAGAAGGTTATCGCCGCCTGCACGCACGCGGTCTTAAGCAATAACGCTGTCGAGAAAATTGACAACTCCGATATTGAACAGCTCGTCATTACCGATACAATTCCTTTGCCGCCCGAAAAATTTTCGCCAAAAATCACCGTCTTGAGCATGGCTCCGGCTATCGGTGACGTTATCTTAAGCATTCAATCTCATCGCTCTGTAAGTTTACTTTTTAAATAATCGATAAAAATTTTTCATAGGCGGTGAGCTATCGCCGCTGTTTTTTATTTTAAGGAGGAATTTTTTATGGCTGTAGAAAAATTGCAGTTCCAAGCCGAAACGAAACGCCTGTTGGATTTGGTTGTCAATTCGATTTACACCAACAAGGAAATTTTCCTGCGCGAATTAATTTCAAACGCAAGCGACGCGCTCGACAAACTTAGAATCGAATCTTTAACCAATAGCGAACTCGCTGACGATTCCGCGCCCGAAATTTTTATCATTCCCGACGCCGCAACCAAAACTATTACCATTTCCGATAACGGCATTGGCATGACGCGCGACGAAGTCATTAACAATATCGGCACGATTGCCAAGAGCGGCACGAAAGATTTCTTAGACAAAATCCGCGAATCTTCAAACGCCGCCGCGCAGGAGCTTATAGGACAATTTGGCGTTGGCTTTTATTCCGCGTTCATCGTCGCTGAAGAAGTCGAACTTATCACGCGCAAAGCCGGCACCGATTCCGCCGTTAAATGGACTTCCGACGGCGCGGGCGAATACGAGCTTGAAGACTTTAATAAGGACTCGCGTGGCACGACGATTATTTTGCACCTTAAAAAAGAGTTCACCGACGACGACGGCGAATATAATTTTACTGACGTTTACCAAATTGAACGCCTGATTAAAAAGTATTCGGACTTTGTGCGCTACCCCATTAAGATGAACTTTGAAACTAAAGGCAAGGAAGAGGACGCGCCGACGATTGAAATTCGCACCGTCAATTCCATGAAGCCGCTTTGGACGCGCAGTAAGTCCGAAATTTCGCAGGACGATTACAACGAATTCTTTAAACAGCAACTGCACGAGTGGGAAAATCCGCTTGAAATTCTCCACGTCAAAGCGGAGGGCACCGTCGAATATACCGCGCTGCTTTGCATTCCGAAACGCGCCGCCACTAATCTTTATTACTCCGATTATGAGGCGGGCTTGCAGCTTTACTCGCGGCACGTTTTCATTATGGACAAGTGCAAAGATTTCTTGCCCGATTGGTTGCGCTTTGTGAAAGGCTTGGTTGATTCGCCCGATTTGCCGCTTAACATTTCCCGCGAAATACTTCAACAAAGCACGGGCGTTAAAGTTATCGGCAAGGCGTTGGAAAAAAATATCCTCAAGCAACTTTCCAAAATGCTCAAGGACGACCGTGACAAATATCTGGAGTTTTGGGCGCAATTCGGCAAGTCGCTTAAAATCGGCGTTTATAACAGCATGTTCGATAACAAAGCCAAGGACAGCCTTAAGGATTTGCTCCTGTTCCAAACTTCCAAGGAAGATAAATTTTCCACGCTTGCCGAATACGTCGAACGCATGCCCGATTTCCAAAAACAAATTTACGTTGCGCCGGGCAAAGACGCCGCCGCTATTAAAAATCTTCCGCAAATGGAACTTCTGCGCGATCGCGGGCTTGAAGTCATTTATTTAACCGACCCTGTCGACGAATTTACCATTCAAGTTTTGAACGAATACGCCGAAAAACCTTTCCAATCGATCACTCGCGAAGATTTTGAGCTTGATGACGCAGAATCGCAGAAAACCAAGGCGGAAGTCGAAGAAATTGCCAAGACGCAAGGCGATTTGCTCAAGGACGTTAAAGAGGCTATCGGCGGCAACGTCAAAGAAGTTCGACTGACTTCCCGCCTTAAATCCGGCGCGGTTTGCCTCGTCACCGGCGAAGGAGGTCCTTCGCTCTCAATGGAAAAAACTTTCGCCGCAATGAACAATCCTCTTTTCAAGGCGACGCAAATTCTTGAACTCAATCCCAATCACGCCGTCTTTAACAAACTCCAAAATCTTCACGCGCTCGGCAAGGACGCGCCCGAATTTAAAAATCTCTGCACGACGCTTTATTCTCTCGCGTTGCTTATCGAAGGCGTCATGCCCGATAACCCCGCCGAACTCGTCAATAAAATTACCGAGCTCCTCACGAAATAATTTCCCGCGCAGATAAAAAAAATTAACCGCCCCAACATTCGGAGCGGTTTTTTTGTTGTAAAAAATTATTTCTTAGAA
>CAMNEX010000065.1 GCA_946536825.1 uncultured Selenomonadales bacterium
TTATCGATATTCAGCGACGATAGTATACAACAACTTCATTTGGGCGAAGGCAAGCGCGGAGCAAAAATCAGCAATCGCGGCGACCGCGCAGGAAATTTTGGACGTTCGGAAAAAATATCCCGACTCGACGTTTGCGGATTTGTACGACGAATTGACAATGCCGAGAGATTTGCGAGCGGCGCACCGCAAAAACGACGTGGCGGTTGCGCGGGCATATGGCTTTGAAGAAATATTGGACGACGAGCCGGCGATAGTCTCCGAGTTTTTCCAAATGTACGCGGCGTTGACAAAAAAATAATTCTGTGTAGGAATTTTTATCAACGCGGCGTCAAAATCTTCAGCACATTAAAAATTCTGCTGAGGAGATTTTTTTTCGTCCTGAGCGTCAGGAAAATTCTTTGCGAAGTTTCCACGAATTTAAAATCACCGCGGAAAATTTTTGACAGCTCGATAATTCCCTGCGCGGAAATACAATACAAATCGGAGAAAATAATTTCGACGCGCAGATTTTTTTCCATGACAGAGCGAATGCCCAAATTTTTCGCGGCAAGTTTGATTCTCGCGACGAGCAAAAGATTTTCGACGGGCTCGGTGATTTTCCCGAATCTGTCGGACAATTCCTCGCGCAGATCTTTTATCTCAATGTCTTCGCACACCGCCGCAAGTCGCCGATAAATTTCTATCTTATCGGTCGCGTTGGAAATGTATTCGCGATTAATGAACGCCTCGACGGGCAAGCTGATTATCGGGTTGAGCTCGTCGATTTTTTCTGCGGATTTATGCTGAAGCTTATTAACAGCCTCTTCCAAAAGCCGACAATACATTTCAAAGCCGACGCTGGCAATATGCCCGTGCTGTTGTGCGCCGAGTAAATTTCCCGCGCCGCGAATTTCCAAATCTTTCATGGCGATTTTGAAGCCCGCGCCCAACTGCGCGAACTCGCGCATAGCTTGAAGTCTTTTCTCGGCGTTTTCGCTCAAAATTTTATTTGCGCGGTGAACGAAGTAGGCAAAAGCCATGCGCGAAGAACGCCCGACGCGCCCGCGCATTTGATAAAGTTGCGCAAGCCCGAAATTATCCGCGTCGTAAATTATAATCGTGTTCGCGTTGGCAACGTCGAGCCCGCTTTCTATAATCGTGGTCGTCAAGAGAACATTGAACGCGCCCTCGTAAAAATTCATCATAATATTTTCCAAAAAATCGTCGGACATTTGCCCGTGCGCAGTTTGGATTTTCGCTTCAGGCACAAGATTAATAAGCCGCTCGCGCATTAAATCGATAGTTTCAATGCGGTTGTAGACGAAATAAACCTGTCCGCCGCGCCGAATTTCTCGCCGCAATGCCTCGGCAATAATTTCGTCGTCGTCCTCAATTACGTAAGTTTGGACGGGAAATCTTTCAGCGGGCGCGGTCTCAATCAAACTCATATCACGCGCCCCGACCAAAGACATATGCAAAGTCCGCGGAATCGGCGTGGCCGAAAGCGTCAGGACGTCAACGCCCGCACTCATTGCGCGGATTTTTTCTTTTTGCTTGACGCCGAAGCGGTGTTCCTCGTCGATTATCAGCAAGCCTAAGTCTTTGAATTTAATTTTGCTTGATAAAATGGCGTGCGTGCCGATTAAAATATCAACTTGACCTACGCGGACTTTCTGCAAAGTCCTGCGCTGTTCCTTGGGCGTTCTGAAGCGGCAGATAACATCGACAGTCGGCAAAAATCCCGCGAATCGTTCAGAGAAGGTTTGATAATGTTGTTGAGCCAAAACGGTGGTCGGGACGAGAACGGCGCATTGCTTGCCGTTCATGGCGGCTTTGTAAGCTGCGCGAATGGCAATTTCCGTTTTGCCGAATCCGACATCACCGCAAATTAATCTGTCCATGGGTCGCGCCCGCTCCATATCCTTTTTGACGTCGGCGACGGCTTGAATTTGATCGGGCGTTTCTTCGTAGGGGAAAGCGTCTTCAAATTCGCGTTGACTTGCGTCGTCTTGGGCGAAGGCAAAACCTTGAGCACTTTCGCGTTGCGCATAAAGCTCCAAAAGTTTTTCGGCGATATCTTCGACAGCGGCGGAAGCTCTGGACTTTGCCCGCGCCCAATCGCCCGAACCCAATCGCGATAATTTCGGCGTTGAGTTGTCGCCGGAAATATATTTTTGCAGATAATGCACTTGCTCGACAGGAATAAAAAGTTTGTCCGCGCCGCCGTATTGGATATTCAAAAAATCCCTGCGGACGCCATCAAATTCCAGCGTTTCGACACCGAGATATTTGCCGATACCGTTTTCGACGTGGACGACGTAATCTCCGGGGTGAATGTCGCTGAAACTGCGGATTTTTTCGCCCGCGTCTTCGGAATAAGCTTTGATGCGCCGCTTGACTTGCCCGCCGAAAATATCTTTCTCGGTAAAGACGGTGAGTTTTGCGTTGGGGAAAGTGAAGCCGTCGCTTAGCGTTCCGAGCTCAAGATTTATGCCCGTCAAATGATTTTCGTAAAAAAGTTTCATGACGCCGGTTAATTTGGCTTGACTCCTGAACAGAATAAAAATTTTTTGATTAAGCTCAAGGAGGCGGGCAATTTCTTCGAGAAAAAATTTCGTCTGACCTTGAAAACTCGCGACATTGGCGGCGGTTATGCCGATTGATTCGGTTGCCGCGACGCCGCGAATATTTTTAAGCATAAGTTCAAAGTGAATCAGAGTGCCGGCGCGAGAACTTTTTATCAGTTGCTCGAACGTGAAAATATTTTTCTTGATGTCGGCGTCCTCATGAATCAGATTTTGAATCGCCTCGAAAATCCGCGCAGGTTCGTCGAAAATAACTGTGCCGCCTTCGCCCGCGCAATTAAGAAATGATTCTGCGGGCTTGCCGAAATTTTTTATCGGGAGAATCGTGACGGCTTGCGATTTTCTGCCCGAACGCAACGTTTCAAAATTTACGACGCGAATAGAATCAACTTCGTCGCCGAAAAATTCCACGCGATAAGGTATTGGCTCGTTAATTGGAAAAATGTCGACAATGCCGCCGTGCACGCTGAATTTTCCTATTGCGTCAATCTCCTCCGCCCGTTCGTAGCCGAAATCGACAAGCTTAGACAAAAATTTTTCTATGGATAAAATTTCTCCGACTTTGACGCGCAGTTGAAATTTAAAGAAATCCTGCCGCGAAAAATCTTTTTTAACTGCCGCCGCCGTCGTTGCCAATACGATAAATTTTTCTCCGCGCAGAAGTCGCGCCAAAATCTCCAAACGCTTTGCCTGCCGCTCGACGCCGATTGTGCTTGCCTGCACGTTGATTAAATCCAATTCGGGCAACTCGACGACTTCGACATTTGGCAAAAGTTCCGCGAAGTCATCGCGCCATGCAGAAATTTTTTCTCTGTCGCTGACTAAAATTATCATCGGGCGCGGGTTGAGCGTGTAACCTGCCGCCGCCAAAACTGTTTTCTGCGAACCGGCTAATCCATACAGCAAAAACTCGCCGCGCTTTAAAAATTTTTTCGCCGCCGTCAAAATTGTTTCGTCGCGCAGTGTTTCCTGTAAAATTTTGTGCATAAATTTTTCCTGCCTTAATTTTTTTGATAATTATATCACTGCCGAGCGAAAATTTTCAAAATCGAACTAAAAGAAGGCGTCAATCCCCGCGTCGATAAAAACTTGCCGGAAATCTTTCAAATCTTCGGGGCGAAGTTGCTTGACGTGCGAAAATTCATAATCGCGACCGAGCATTTTATATTTATTTTCGCCGAATTGGTGGAAGGGCAACAGCTGAACTTTTTTCGCACCGACCGCCTTAAGCCGCCGAACGAACCCCTGCGCGTCGTCAAGCGAGTTATTGTAATTCGGGATAACAGGCAAGCGCGGCAAAACTTCCTTACCCGCGTCAATCGCGTATTTCATATTTTGCAAAATCGGCGTGTTGGATACGAAAGTTTTTTCTTTGTGCTTAGCCTCGTCCCAATGTTTGATGTCGAAAAGGAGCAAGTCAAGATATTCAACGACGCGGCGAAAAATGGCGGGCGAGGCAAAGCCGGTAGTTTCAATCGCGGTGTGAATATTTTTCGCCTTGAGGGCTTTTAAAAGTTCAATGGCGAATTCCGGTTGCATCGTCGCTTCGCCGCCCGAAAGTGTGACGCCGCCGCCGCTCTCTTCGTAGAAAGGCAAATCTTGCATGACGACTTCCATAATCTCGGCGACGGTTTTGCGTTCGCCTTCGGGCTTGAGCGCATGAGCGGGACATTTCTCAATGCAAATGCCGCGCTCGGAGCAAACGCCCGCGCCCGAACATTTTTTATGATCGACGAAAATTTTTCCGCCGATATTTTTAACTGCAAGCGTCGGACAACTCCTTACGCAAGTATCGCAGTGCAAGCATTTTTTTTCGTCCCAAAGAATTTGCATGCGCGGTTCTTGGCTTTCGGGATTGGCGCACCACGTGCACTTGAGCGGGCAGCCCTTGAAGAAAACGACAGTCCGAATGCCGGGTCCGTCGTTTATGCTGAACTTTTGAATGTTAAAAATTATTCCGTAGTTGGGATTCTCATGCATAATCATTCCTCCGTCACTAAAGTTTTTCAGATAATACTATACCTGCAGCTAAATGTAAATAAAAATATTACAAAACTAATTGACTTGTTATTGGGTACGTAATATCATATAGAAAAATTTTATCGGAGGTTGAGCTTATGAAAGTGCTGACGGTGGATATTGACGGCACCTATATCCGCTATGCTTGCATGGACGAGTTTATGCAAATCGGCAAGCGCGGAAAAATTTTTACACCGCAGGAAGGTCGCGAGGTTCTGATTGAGGCGATTGGCAGAATTTTTGAGGCTGTCAACGACGCGGAGGGCATTGCCATTTCCATGCCCGGTATTATCGATTCTCAGCGCGGCTATTGTGCAATGGGCGGAGCTTTGCGCTACAATAACGATTTTTACTTCCGCGACGCACTCTACTCCCGTTGCAAGACGAAAATCCACATAGAGAATAATGCTAAGTGCGCGGCAATGGCGGAAGCGGCGGTCGGCAGTTTAATGGATAACGAAGACGGCTTCGTTTTGATTTTCAGCACGATGATTGGCGGCGGCTACATTCGCGATCACAAACTTTATAAAGGCAAACATTTCGCGGCGGGCGAGGTTTCGTATATAATTTTAAATAGTTCCGATTCTCTCGGTGATGAAAATCTTTGGGGCAGGAATTTTGGTATCCCGAAATTTTTGCAACGTTATTCGGAAGTTAAAAATATGGATATTGATACGGTTGACTTGCTGACAATTTTCGACGCAGTGCAAAATTCGGAACCGGAAGCGGTCGCTTGCTTGCAGTGGTACACAAAAGAAATTGCAGTGAGAATTTTTAATCTGCAGACGGTTTTGGACGTAGAAAAATTTTCAATAGGCGGCGACGTGGCGAAATATCCCGCGTTTATGGAAAATCTGCGCGGAAATCTTAAAGCTCTTTATGACGAATGCCCTTTCAAATTGCCGCAAGCCGAACTCGTCACGAGCAAATTTTACAGTGACGCAAATTTAATCGGTGCCTTTCAATGTTATCTTGCTGAAATGTTTAGTTCCAAATGAAAATAAAACCTTGACAAAATAAAACACGCGATATATTATTTGCACACGACAAAAATTTATAAGGAGTGAAGCTCATGGAGAACAAAGAACATTTCGGAGCTTTGACCGAGCGTATGCAAGCCTTTCGAGAAGAGACGCTCGACCAGAAGCCGTATATAGACGCGCAACGGGCAGTTCTCGTGACGGAGGCTTATAAAGCGAATCAAAATCAACCGCCCGTTATGAAACGCGCACTCGGCTTGAAAAATATCCTCGAAAAGATGACGATTTACATTGAGGATAAAACGCTAATCGTCGGCAATCAGGCGACAAAGAATTGCAACGCGCCGATTTTCCCCGAATACACAATGGGCTTTGTCATTGACGAGTTGGACAAGTTCGAGAAGCGCGACGGCGATGTTTTTTACATTACCGAAGAGACAAAGCAACAGCTCCGCGACATTGCGCCGTTCTGGAAAAATAATTGCTTGCATGATCGCGGAATGGCTCTTTTGCCCGAAGAAGTTTTGGACGTTTTGCCGTCATTGGGCATGGAAGGCAAACTGAACGCCGGCGACGCTCATCTTGCCGTAAATTATCAAAAAGTTATCACGGAAGGTTTGCTCGGCTACGAAAATCGCGTCCGTGACTTTAAAGCCAAACTCGACTTGACCGACCCCGACAGCATTGACAAAAATATTTTCTACAAGGCGGTTTTAATCGTCCTGGATTCCGTTCGTAAATTCGCGCTCCGTTACTCGAAACTTGCGGCGGAACTTGCCGCTAAGGAAAATAATTCTAAACGCAAGGCTGAACTTGAAGAAATTTCCCGCGTCTGCGAAAAAGTTCCGTATTATCCGGCAGATTCGTTCCGCGAGGCAGTGCAAGCCGTCTGGTTTATTCATGTCATTTTGCAAATCGAAAGCAACGGACATTCGCTAAGCTACGGCAGATTTGATCAATACATGTATCCGCTTTACCAAAAGGATATTCAAGCGGGCAAAATTACTCGCGCCGAGGCGATTGAACTTTTGACTTGCCTTTGGATTAAAACGCTTACCGTACAAAAAATTCGCTCGCAGTCGCACACGTTGAGTAGCGCAGGTTCGCCTATGTATCAGAACGTCACGGTTGGCGGACAAACCACAGATAAGAAAGACGCTGTCAACGAATTGTCCTTTGTTGTGTTGCAGTCAATAGCGCAGACGCGCTTGACGCAACCGAATTTTACCGTGCGTTATCATGCCAACATCGACAAGAAATTTATGGAAGAATGTATCGAAGTCATGAAACTCGGCTTTGGCATGCCCGCGCTTAACAACGACGAAATAATCATTCCGTCATTTTTGAATTGGGGCGTCAAGGAAGAGGACGCTTACAACTACAGCGCGATTGGTTGCGTGGAAACCGCCGTGCCGGGCAAATGGGGTTATCGTTGCACCGGCATGAGTTATATAAATTTCCCGCGTGTACTTTTGTGCGCAATGAATAACGGCGTCGATATGACCAGCGGCAAGCGTTTCACAAAAGGCTACGGATATTTCAAAGATTGGACGAGCTACGAACAGCTTATGGACGTTTGGGACAAGACTGTCCGCGAGATGACAAAGTACAGCGCGATTGTCGAAAACGCGATTGATAAAGCCTCCGAACGCGACGTGCCCGATATTTTATGCTCCGCACTGACTGACGATTGCATTGCCCGCGGCAAAACTATCAAGGAAGGCGGCGCGGTTTACGATTTTATCAGCGGCTTGCAGGTCGGGATTGCTGATATGGCTGATTCTCTCGCGGCGATTAAAAAGCTCGTCTTCGAGGAGAAAAAAATCACGCCCGCGCAACTTTGGGACGCTATCTTGGATAATTTTACTTCGCCGGAAAATCAGCGGATTCAAGATATGCTGATAAACGACGCGCCCAAATACGGCAACGACAATGATTACGTCGACGAGCTGATTGTTGAAGCTTATGATTCTTACATTGACGAGATTAAGAAATATCCGAACACGCGCTATCAACGCGGGCCGATTGGCGGGATTCGCTATGCTGGCACGTCGTCAATCAGCGCGAACGTCGGACAAGGTATGGGCACTATGGCAACTCCGAACGGTCGTAAAGCTAAAGAGCCGCTCGCGGAAGGTTGCTCGCCCGCGCACAATGCCGATAAAAACGGTCCGACTGCAGTTTTTAAATCCGTCTCGAAACTGCGCACGGATAAAATTACCGGCGGCGTCCTGCTCAATCAGAAAATGACTCCGCAAATCCTCGCTAAGGAAGAAAACAAGCAGAAACTCATCATGCTGATTCGGACGTTTTTTAATCGGTTGCATGGCTATCACGTTCAATACAACATTGTCTCGCGTGAAACTTTAATCGACGCGCAACTGCACCCCGAAAAACATAAAGATTTAATAGTTCGCGTGGCGGGCTACAGCGCATTTTTCAACGCGCTCAGCAAAGCTACGCAGGACGACATAATCGACCGCACAGAGCAAACTTTGTAAGGAGGATTTTAAATGAAACTTATCATTGACGACGCGCACATTGACCAAATCAAGCGCATTTACAAATTCTATCCCGTGGACGGCGTGACGACCAATCCGACAATTTTAGCGGCAAGCGGTCGCAAGCCTTACGACGTGCTCAAGGAGATTCGCGAATTTATCGGCGCGGAAGCGGAACTTCACGTTCAAGTTGTGGCGAAAACTGCTGATGATATGGTTGCCGACGCGCATCGGATTCAGGACGAACTCGGCAAGAATACCTACGTAAAAATTCCGTCGATTGAAGAAGGTTTTCGCGCAATGCAAATTCTCAAGGCGGAAGGTGCAAATATCACCGCGACGGCAATTTATACGCCCATGCAAGCATTTTTGGCGGCGAAAGCCGGCGCAAGTTACGCGGCTCCCTACATCAACCGAATCGACAACATGGGCTATGACGGCGTTTCAATCGCTCAGCACATACACGACATTTTCCGCAACAATAATCTCAATGCCAATGTTCTCGCCGCCAGCTTTAAAAATTCCCAGCAACTGTTGGAGCTTGCCGAGTATGGAATTGGCGCGGCTACGGCTTCGCCCGACGTTATCTTTTCTCTCGTCAAAAACGACGCAATAACTTCCGCTATCAATGTTTTCATTCGCGATTTTGAAAAACTTTGTGGCGAAGGCAAGACCATGAAAGATTGTTGAGCTTAAAAAATTTTTTTGAGTCGTCGCACAAACGCGGCGGCTCTTTTTAATTGGGAATTAGAAATTTTTTGTGGTACAATGCCCGCAAATAATTGCAAAGGAAAGAATTTAAATGCGAGAACGACAAACACAGATTTTAGACCTGATCGGCGAGCACAAACGAATAACCGTCTTGGAACTTGCCGGGTTGCTGAAAGTCTCCGACGTAACGATTAGAAAAGATTTGTCGATTTTAGAAGAGAAAGGACTTCTGAAACGCGAACACGGTTTTGCAACGTTGCCGGAAAGCGACGACGTAAGCACGCGACTTCTTTTCAACTACGAAACGAAACGCCGCATTGCGCAAAAAGCCCTGGAGACGATAAAAGACGGCGAAACGATTATGATTGAATCGGGCTCGTGTTGCGCACTTTTGGCGGAGGAAATTGTTTTAAATCGGCGCGGCGTGACGATTATAACAAATTCGGTTTTCATAACGACATTTCTCCGCGACAAAATCGGGGCGCGAATAATTTTACTCGGCGGCGAATATCAAAACGAAGCGCAAGTCATGGTCGGACCTTTGATAAAAAAATGCGCGGAGAATTTTTTTGTAGAAAAATTTTTCATGGGCACGGATGGCTTTAACGAGCGCGGCGCAATGGGCGGAGATTTAATGCGGGCTCAAGCGGTGCGCGACATGGCAGAATCAGCGCGGCAAAAAATAATTTTAACCGAGTCGAAAAAATTTTCACAAGTCGGAGTGGTGCCGCTTTTGACTTATCGGGAAATCGATTCGATTTACACCGACGAAAAAATTTCGGACGAGGCGATTAAAAATCTCGAAAGTCACAGCGTCAAAGTTCTTGCGGCTTGATAAAGTCGCGCAAATAAATTAGAATTGCCGCATTGACAAAGGAGGAATTTTTTGATGCTATATCGCAAGGTTGATACCAATTTGAATTTTGCGAGCCGCGAAAAGGAAGTCGAAAATTTTTGGGCGGAAAATAATATCGCGCAGAAGGCAATCGACAATCGCGAAGGCTGCAAAGATTATACTTTTTATGACGGTCCACCGACGGCGAACGGACAACCGCATATCGGGCACGTCTTGACGCGAGTTATCAAAGATTTATTCCCGCGCTATCACTCCATGAAAGGCGAAAAAGTTCTGCGCAAGGCGGGCTGGGACACTCACGGCTTGCCGGTCGAGTTGGAGGTTGAAAAGCTCATCGGCATTAATGGCAAGGAGCAAATCGAAGCTTACGGCATGGAGCCTTTCATTAAAAAGTGCCGCGAATCTGTCTGGAAATATAAAGCGATGTGGGAAGAATTTTC
>CAMNEX010000066.1 GCA_946536825.1 uncultured Selenomonadales bacterium
TTAAATCGGAAATTCCGGTTGCGGTTTTGGACGGCTTCAGGATTAAAATTAAAAATATTTTCGGCTGGTACTTTGAATAAAAAGGAGGCGATAAAAATGTTGGGCAGTGATATTCGCGACGACTACGAGATTATTGAGGGGGAAAAATTTATGGCACCGAGTGCAGATGTATGGCACAATAATGTTGCCGGAAAATTGTTTTTGCATATTGGAATTTATGCGGCGACCAATAAATTAGGTTTAGTCTTTACCGACAGCATTGACGTACATTTTCCTGACGGCAATCTCTTAAAGCCCGATTTTTCTTTTATCAGCGCGGCGAACGATAAAATTATTATTGACAATAAACATAAAACAATTTACGGCGTGCCTGACATGATTGCGGAAGTTTTTTCTTACTCGACAATGAAACGTGATATTTCTGTTAAAAAAGATATTTACGAACGCAACGGCGTCAAAGAATATTGGATGATAGATCCTTGGCGCGAGAGCATAGAAGTTTATCTTCTGCGCGGCGGCAAATATTTTTTGGACGAAATATATTTTAACTACACCGAGGAAAAGTTGCAAAATCTAACGGACGAGGAGCGAGCGGAAGTTAAATCGGAAATTCCGGTTGCGGTTTTGGACGGCTTCAAGATTAAAATCAAAAATATTTTCGGCTGGTACTTTGAATAAGACGGATTGAGGCGGAACTGTTGACACAAAAAGATTTTGATTATAGAATGGCGCAGGTTTTTACGATTGACTCGATGACAACCGGCTGAAACTTCGGTCGAGTCGGATTAATTCCATACAATCCCTAATCATTGCAGGGTTAAAATATTTCGACGCTTGAAAATTTCGGCGACACAGTTTTTTTGCAGATTTTCAAAGCGGCGTCGTAAAATCCCGAAAAGTTTTTCGGGCAGTCGCCAACTTTGACAGGCAAACCGACACTGAGGGAAAAATTTTTTCCCAATGAGCGACAGTGCGATTTGCAATGCCAACATAAAAACAGACAAATAATTTTTTTCGGGCTGAGAATTCCGCTAAAATTTCTTCCCCAAAAATTTTAAGCGGCTCCCTCTTCTCGTTGCATGCAATCAACTCGAAACGAACCCGCGAGTCGATTGTAAAAAAAACTACACAACAAAAAGGAGTCTCGGCAAAACGTCGAGGCTCTTTTCAATTAGAAATGAGGAATTTGGAATGGAAAATTTAAAAAAAGTTGTGCTCGGCGAAGTCGCGGAAAATTTTCGCCGCGTCGAAGAAGTTTCCGAACAAAATACGCTGAAAGTTTTGCAGGCAATGCGGCGATTAAAAATTTCCGACGCGCATTTCAAAACGTCAACGGGCTACGCTTATGGCGACATCGGGCGCGAGAAATTGGACGAACTTTTTGCCGAAATTTTCTGCGCGGAGGCGGCTCTAGTCCGAACGCAATTTGTTTCGGGAACTCATGCCTTGGCAACCGCGCTTTTCGGAATTCTTCGCCCCGGTGACGAGCTTGTTTCTTTGACGGGTGCGCCTTACGATACACTTCAAACGGTTATCGGACACGCGCACGCGGCTAAAGGCTCCCTTAAAGAATTCGGAATTTCTTATCGCGAATTGGACTTGATAAACGGCAAAGTAAATCTCGGCGCGATTAAAAATTTCATAACTCCCAAAACTAAATTGGCGTTGATTCAGCGTTCGCGAGGCTACTCCCTTCGCGAGCCCTTGACGATTGCCGACATTGAAAAAATCTGCGCGGAAGTCAAAGCGATTAATCCTGCTTGCGTGACGTTCGTGGATAATTGTTATGGCGAATTTGTCGAGACGCGGGAGCCTTGCGAAGTCGGCGCGGATTTGGCGGCGGGCAGTTTAATAAAAAATATCGGCGGCGGTCTGGCTCCGACGGGCGGTTACATCGTCGGCAAAAAAAATTTGGTTGAGCTCGCGTCTTACAGATTGACGGCTCCGGGCATGGGCAACGAATTGGGCGCGAGTTTGGGAACGCCGCGGCTTTTATATCAAGGATTGTTTATCGCTCCGCATGTAACCGCGCAGGCACTCAAGGGCGCGATTTTTGCGGCGGGAATTTTTTCAAAGCTCGGATATAAAACACGCCCTTTGCCCAACGAAATGCGCGGCGATATAATTCAGGCGATTGAACTTCGCTCCGCAGAAAAATTAATCGCGTTTTGCCGAGCAATTCAAAGTTTTTCGCCGGTTGATTCATTTGCCGCGCCTGAACCGTGGGACATGCCCGGCTACGAAGACAAAGTTATCATGGCGGCGGGAACTTTTGTTCAAGGCGCGTCGATTGAACTTTCAGCGGACGCGCCCTTGCGCGAGCCTTACACTGTTTTTTTGCAAGGCGGATTGACTTTTGAACATGCCGCGATTGGAATTTTAAATGCGGCGGCGGAGTTGGAAAATTTATGTTAAATCACTCGCGGCTTGTTGCGCAGAACCAAATTTCCCGTTCCGAATCATAATCCACAGCACGATTGATAAAAATGTCGCCGTCATCATGATTATTCCCAAGCCGACGACAAAATTTCCCCAGGGCATTGTCCCCAACATCATGCCCAAGCTACCGAAAAGCGTTGGGATAAAATTTATTATCGCCGCCGCCGTCCCGACGTTTTCTTTTGCCTCAAGCAATAAAATTTCCATTGCGAACGGGCGCACGACCGCGCCTATCATTGTGAATGGCAAAAACGACAGCAAAAATATTATCGCCCGCGTTTGTCCCACGCTCAAAACCAAAATTCCGCTCACCATTGCCACGAAAAAGCATAAACGCAACATGCCGACGTTTGACATTGAATTTTTCAGCTTTAAATATAAAATCGGTCCCGCGATTGACGCCGCCGAATTTACCGCGAAAAAATAACTGTACTCCTGCGCGGTCAGATTGAAAAATTCCATGTAGATAAATGACGACGCACTTAAATACGCCATGTAAGGTTTGGACAAAAATGCGAACATTATCAGCACTGCCATAAAATATTTTTTCCGCCCGACTTCGGCTAACAGCGTCAAGGAATTTAAAATTCCGCCGCGATAGCGTTTGTTTTCGGGCAACGTCTCGCAAAATAAAAACGCCACCGTTAAATTTATCAAGCCCAAAACCGTCAGCAAATAAAATGAACCGCGCCAATCGGTGAACGTCAATAAAACTCCTCCGACAAGCGGCGCAACCATCGGCGCGATTACGCCCAAAGCTTGTGTTATCGCCAAAATTTTTCGCATGACTTTTCCGCGAAAACAATCTTTTATCAACGCCGTCGCTACCGTTATCACCGCGCCAGACCCGACCGCTTGAAAAAATCGCCCGATTAATAAAAAATATATATTCACAGCTTCCGCGCAGGCGAGCGAAGACGCCGTATAAATCGCCGCGCCAAAAATTAAAATAGGTCGCCGCCCGTATTTGTCGCTCAATGGTCCGAATAAAATCATGCTAACCGCGAATACGGAAAAAAATATCGTCAGCGTCAAGCCGACAAGAAATTCGCTCGCCGAAAAATAATTTCCCATTTCGGGGAGCGCGGGAAGATATAAATCCGTCGATAGCGGAATAAACGCTCCGATAAATGTCAGATAAATTATCATTGTCGTGATTGTCAAATATTTTTGCCGCCGCATTTTATCGCCTCGTTTTAAAATTTCCGTTATGATAACAAAAAAATTTGCAAGCTAAAAGTATCGTTCACATAAAAAAAGAGCGATCGCATTGACCGCCCTAAAAATTTTTATCTCGCGTGCCGCATTGAATTTACGGGAATATTTGCGACGAGCGCAACCGAGTCGGAATCATTTTCAAGTGAAATTTCCATTTCTGTTCGGTTTATATTCATGTATTTGGACAGGACGCCGATAATTTCTTCTTTAATTTGCTCCATAATCTCCGGCGAGACGCTGGCGCGATCGTGAATCAGCACAACTTGCAGGCGTTCCTTGGCGACTGCCCCGGATTTTTTTTCGGACATACCGAAAACTCTTTTTAAAACATCCAGCATAGACAGTCCTCCTTACAGCAAACCGAAAAGTTTTTTGAGGCGAGCGAAGAAACCTTCCTTCTGCGGCTTGAGGAAGGGAACGTTTTCGCCGCAAAGTCGCGCAACGATATTTTTGTAAGCTTGTCCCGCCGTCGAATCGCTCATTGTTATTGCGGGCTCGCCCCTATTCGTCGCCACGACAACTTTTTCATCGTCGGGAATTTGTCCTATGCAAACTATCGATAAAATTTCGTCAATGTCGCCCATGTCAAGCATATCGCCTTTCTCAACCATTTGCGGGCGTATCCTGTTGACGATAAGTTTAATATTTTCCTTATCTGCGCGACCGAGTTCACCGATAATCTTATCCGCGTCGCGCACCGCGGAAATTTCCGGCATTGTCACAACTATCGCGGTATCGGCGGCGGCTATCGCCGTTTTAAAGCCCTGTTCAATGCCCGCGGGACAATCGATTATTATAAAATCGAATTCTTTTTTCATTTCCTCGCAAAGCTTGACGAGTTGATCGGGATTGACGGCGGATTTATCTTTAATTTGCGAAGTCGGCAGGAGATAAAGGTTCTCGTATTTCTTATGACGCACGAGAGCCTTTTTATATTGAACGCGCCCGCTCGTCACGTCAACTAAATCATACAAAATTCGATTTTCCAGACCGAGCAAAAGGTCAAGATTACGGAGCCCCGTGTCGGTGTCGATAAGCGCAACCTTATTGCCGCGCATTGCAAGCCCGACGCCGATATTTGCCGTGGTTGTCGTCTTGCCAACGCCGCCTTTGCCCGACGTGATTACTATAATTTGACTCATATAATTTTCCCTTTCATAGAAAAAATTTTATCGCGCAACAGGTTCAAAGATAATTTGATTGTCGCGAATCATGGCGCGCTCGGCTTGGTTGACTTTTTCGGGTTCGTCGGGAGCGCGGGCTATGATATCGGCAATGCGAATCTGCGCGGGCATAAGCCTGTCCGCCACTACGCAAGCAGTTTTATCGCCGAAAGCTCCCGCGTGAACAAATCCCCTGCAAGTCCCGCGAATATCAATCGAACCGCCCGCGATAACCTGCGCCCCCGGATTGACATTGCCGCAAATCAAAACGGAGCAATTTGCTTTAATCTCCTGCCCGCCGCGTATCGTGTGATTTATCACCATCATTTTCTGCGCTTCTTCGACACTCTCTTTAAATTTTTGCGAAGGAGATTTTGCAGAATCGCGGGAAGGCGGAGCAAGATTCGGGCGTTTCAATTCCGTGCTGAAAAGCATTCCGTGTCGATGAAACATTTTGCGCAGAGTTTCGTTTTGTTCCTCCGCGAAATGTCCCTTAGGCACAAAAACCGTCGTCCCGCGAATAAAAAAACTGTTGCCCGATTGGAGCTTGTCCAAAAGATTGGCTTGCACATCGTCGAAACTCGCGCCCTTGGCGAACGTCAGTTGCAAGCCGTACTTTAGCCCCTTAATCGAGACTATATCACTCATTTCAATCACCGCCTATGAATTAAAAATGATTCCAAACGCATTATACATAATCTGCCGCCGCTTGCCAATATTACTTACAGATTTTTTTCAGCGAAAAATTTTTTCCCATAAATATTTTGATAAGTTTCATTTATAAATTTCGCCGCGCCGATTGACATTGCAATAAATAAAATCTATAATCTTTATAATGTTAGAAAAAATTTTAAGGGAGAGTGTACTTTATGGCGAAACCGCTTCAAATTATGGAAACAGTTCTGCGCGACGGGCATCAATCACTTCTTGCTACTCGTATGCGTTATCGTCAAATGGAGCCGATGTTGGCAAGTTTGGACAAAATCGGCTATAAAGCTTTGGAGGCATGGGGCGGCGCGACCTTTGACAGTTGCTTGAGATTTTTGGACGAAGATCCCTGGGAACGCCTTGACAATCTTAAGAAAAATCTTAAAAACACTCCGATTCAAATGCTCCTGCGCGGACAAAACCTGCTCGGCTACAATCACTATTCCAACGACGTTGTAGAAAAATTTGTTAAACACGCCTCGGCGCACGGCATTGGCGTCTTCCGCATTTTCGACGCCCTTAACGACGTTCGCAATCTGCGCGTTGCTATCAAAGCCGCGCTTGAATGCCCCGAAAAACCCGAAGTTCAAGGTTGCTTGGTTTACACAATCAGCCCCGTTCATACCAATGAAATGTTCGTCGAATTGGCTAAAGAACTTCAAGAAATGGGCTGTCATTCCGTCTGTATAAAAGATATGTCGGGCTTGCTCGCGCCTTATGCCGCCGATGACCTCGTCAAGAAACTCAAAGCCGGTTTGGATATTCCTATCGAACTTCATACGCATTGCACTTCGGGCTTCGGTCATGCAACTTACCTCAAGGCGATTGAGGCGGGCGTTGACATTGTCGACTGCGCTTTAAGTCCTTTCTCCAGCGACACTTCCCAACCCTGCACAGAAACTATCGTCGCTATGCTCCAAGGGCAAGAACGTGATACCGGGCTTGACCGTCAAGCTATGACGCCCATTGCAAAACATTTCCTCGGCGTCAAAAAGGAACTCATTGAGGAATTCGGGCTTAAAGGTTACTTTGATATTAATGTCAACGTTCTCGACTTCCAAATCCCCGGCGGCATGTTGTCCAATCTCGCAAATCAGCTTAAAGAAGCCGGCATGGAAGATAAATATCAAGACCTCCTTGACGAAATGCCCCGCGTCCGCGCTGATGCAGGTTATCCGCCGCTTGTCACGCCGTCAAGCCAAATCGTCGGCACGCAGGCAACTATGAACGTTATGGCGGGCGAAAGATATAAACTCGTCCCGAATGAATTCAAAGATATGGTTCGCGGAAAATTCGGTCGCACGCCTGTTCCCGTCGATCGCGATTTCATTATCAACACGCTTAAAATTCCCGCAGATCAAATTATCGAAGATTGCTCGGTTGAAGACGCTAAGGGCGAAACTTTCGCGCAGTTCAAAGAAGAAGTTATCAACAAAGGTTACCTCAACCCGACTGACGAAGATGTTTTGAGCTACGCGCTCTTCCCGCAAGTCGCCGAAGAATTCTTCAAGAAACATTATAAACAAATCACTGCCTATAAGCGCGACGCTTAAAAATAAACTCATTTCCTTAAAAAAAATTAACCTGCCGTATCACTTGACGCGGCAGGATTTTTTTATTTGCAACTTCTGATTGTTAAAAGTTCGGCGGTTAAATTTTTCTTAAGCTTATCTTCAAGCTCCGCCAAAGTTTTTGCGTCGAAAGCATAGCTGACATGCGGAGAATTTTTTATTCGCGACTCGCCGCTGAATTCGTCGGTATAAATGTTGTAGTACAGAATAAAATCGCTGTTTATCGAAAAGTCCGCGTAGTTTATCACGATAAAAGAACCGTTCGTGACTTCGACAGGCGCGGCGGGATTTATAAAAAGTTCAAAACCCTCAAGCGTCGCGGGCAAATTTTTTCCGTAAGTCCAGGCGTCAATTTTTTTTTCTCGCAGAAAAGAATTGAGTTTTTTATTTCGGCAACCGCGCAGATTTTTTAGCACGTCCTCAAGTTCGGCGTCAAGCAAGGTTTGGAAGGTTTTAAAATCCTGCGTGAAAAAATTCGTCAGACAAAATTCCGTTAAGCCGATTTTTTGCCGAACTTTAAATTCTGCCGTTTCCTCGTGAAAGTAAGTCGTCAAACTGCAGTGAATTTTTTCGTCCGCGCAGGTAAAAAAAATAAATTCGTCTTCATCGGGCGCGAAGATTTTTTTCAGCGCGAAGCCGTCAAGCTCGGTCGGCAAATTCTCCGCAAAATGAATTTCAGACGCCTGCGCGGCGATTTTATTTTTAATTTCTTCCCTCAAAAAATTTTTCCTCCGTCAAGTTTTTTCCAAGATAACGATAAATTCTTGCCGCCCCCAAATCGTATGACAAAGACGATACAGCGGCAAATTGATAAATTCCAAAGCATTTAAAAGATTGACAATGTACCCAAAAGAATCGGGCGTGAATTGCCAATTATGTGCGTTTATATATTCGCCTTTGCCCAGAGCCTCGGCATATTTTTCTATCAGCCGCAAAAAATTTTCGCGATTAATTCCCTGCCCGTCGTCAAAGAAGGGTTCGTTCATAATTTCGACTTTGGCATCAGGCTCAAGCGGCGTATCCCGATAGCCATAACGTTTGCCGTGATCGCCAATCCAATGAAGAAACGGATTATTGTGAGTGCGCGTATAGGCACTGTCGATAACGTCGGAAAGCTTTGGAAGTTTTTTTTCATTAACAAAGGCGTCAAGCACTTCGGTAATCGTCGACTCGGAATGGTAATAATCAAAGCAATAGCGTTTGTCGGGGACGATTAAAATATACAAGCCGCCGGGATTGAGAATTCTGCCGACGTTTTGAAAATGTTCTATCAGGTCGGGACAATGTTCGATAACATGCGAGCTGAATGCAATATCAAAATTTTCATTGACAATTCCCAAGTCGCCGTGCGGGCTCACAAATTCAAAAGTTTTCGGAAAATTATTGGTCGTTCGCTTGTTCTTAATATATCTTTTCTTTAAAATTTCTACAGTTTGTGTTTCAAAATATTTGACAGTCTCGCCAACAAGAAACGGGGAACCGCCGCAACCAATTTCCAAAACTTTTAAATGCCGATTGTCAATCGTCATCTGCAAAAATTTATGAAGAAACTCGCGGCGGTCGTAAGTGCAAGTAGAATGTCCTTGAGCAACGGCAAATTTTTTGTAATGCTCCCGCAACACAACATCGGGAAGAAAATTCAATTCGGGATAAGCATTTCTGTAATAATTTAAATCAAAAGTTGGCGGGAAATCGATAATCGGCAAAGTAAATTTCTCCTTTCAGCTCCACATTTTGGCTTTAAGAACGTCATAATAATTTTTATCGTCGAATTTGACAATCTGCGCGGTCGCCGCAGATTTTCGGACGACAACTTCGTCTTTGGGCTGAATGTTATGACTGACTTGCCCGTCCAAGGTGACAATCACGTCCTGCATTGCGGAAATTTTTATCAAAACTTCGTCGTCCTCGTTGACAATCAGCGGGCGCATTTGAAAAGTATGTGCGCAAATCGGCGTCAAAAGCAGGGCGCGAATATTCGGATTGAGAATGGGACCGCCCGCGCTCAGGGAATATGCCGTGGAACCGGTCGGACTTGAAACGATAATCCCGTCCGCTTTGTAGTCCATTAAATGCGTCCGGTTGATATAAAGTCCAAGGTGTAGCATGCGGGCGACGCCGCCTTTGGTTATGACAACATCGTTAATCGCGTTGCCCAAAAATTTTTCGCCGAGCTCGTTGCGAACGTAGCCGCTCAATAAAAGCCGACGCTCAACCCGATATTGCCCCGCCAAAATTTTCGCAAGCCGACTTTCCAATTCACGCGGCTCAATATCCGCCATAAAACCCAACGTCCCCAAATTAATTCCGCAAACAGGGACGCTTTGATCTCCGAATCTTCGACAGACGCCCAATAAAGTGCCGTCGCCGCCGATACTCAACGCCATGTCAACGTGAACGCGCTCAACGCAGGGCAAACCGTATTCCTCCTTGCGAAATTGCCGCGCCTCCGTCGCGGGCATGACTAAGCGCACATCCTTATTTTTGTAAAAATTAAAAATGCGCTCAACAATTTCTCCCGCCCGCCGCTTGCTAATGTTGGGGAAAACCGCAATTTGCATCATACCCGCATCAACTCCGAACGTTTAATTTAAATTTTCATGAGCCGAATTGACAACCGATAAAATTTTCTCCGCAAAATCAATTTTTCCCGCCGAAATATTTTTTGCAAGATAGGCGAGGTATTCAATATTTCCTTCGGGACCTTTGACCGGCGAAAAATCTATTCCGCGAATTTCAAAGCCGAATTCCGCCGCAAAGTTCAAAATTTTTTCGATAACTGCCGCATGAATTTTTCTATCCTTGACGACGCCTTTTTTCCCTACCTGTTCGCGCCCCGCCTCGAATTGCGGCTTTATCAACGCGACGACTTCGCCCGATTCTTTAAGCAAATCATACACGACCGGCAAAACTTTTTCCAGTGAAATAAACGCCACGTCGATTG
>CAMNEX010000067.1 GCA_946536825.1 uncultured Selenomonadales bacterium
CGCCACCGACGACATAAGCGTTAGGCAAGCCGGGGAAGACGAGCATCAAACCTAAGACGATACCGATAACTGCAGTGCCGCCGAACTTATTCATAGTCGACCAACAGACCAGGGCGGGCAAAAATGCAAACGCCGTATCAGTCAAAACTTGAGTCATCAATAAGAAGTTGGGATCCCATTCGCTACCGAGTGAAAGGATAGCACCACGAGCACCCATGAAAAGACCTGTTGCAACGAGAACGGGGATAATCGGGACGAAAACGTCGCCCAATGTGCGCGAGATTTTTTGCATTAAGCTCATCTCGGCATAAGCGGCTTCCTTACCGCCGCCGCCCGCAAGCGAAGGTTTCAGCTTGATAAATTCTTCCGTAACCTTGTCGACAAAACCTGTACCGCAGATAATCTGATACTGTTGCGCCGCGAAGAATTGTCCTTTGACGCCGTCAATATTTTCAACTTTTTTCTCTTGAATTTTCGACTTGTCATTGACGATTAAGCGCAGACGCGTCGCGCAGTGCTCGGCAGTTCTTACGTTGTCGGGACCGCCGACATATTTCATGATAAGTTTAGCAACGCGCTCTTCGTCGGGCAGACCGTCGTATTGTGAATCGTCCGCGTCTTTTTCAACGGGACCCGCGCTTGCCTCTTCGGACGGAGCTTTGGCAGTGATTTCTTGTCCGTCGAGTTCGATTGTAATGTCGCCAAAATCAGCATGATTGGTGACGACAACAGGCGTCGTAGTTTCGTAGCCCGCCTTTTTAATCGCCTCAGGGCTGAATTCAAGCAGAATATCGCCGCGCTTGATTTTGTCGCCTGCTTCTTTTTTGGGCGAGAAGCCTTCGCCGTTCATTTTGACGGTATCCATGCCGACGTGAATCAGCAATTCAATACCGTCGTCCGATTTGAGACCGATAGCGTGACCGGTGGGGAAGAAAACTGTTATCTCGCCGTCAAACGGTGCGAGAACTTGCCCCTTAGGATCCTGGACAGCTATGCCGCGTCCCATTGCGCCGCTCGCAAAAACGGGGTCGTTGATTGAGTTCAACGGAACTAACTTACCGTTTAGCGGGCTGCTAATTCGGATGTCCTTTGCCATAAAAAACCACACCCTCCTAATTAATTCTTATAAATACCCTAAAAAAAATTGGTTATGAAACCGTTAAGATTATACTTTCAGAATCTTTTAACGTCAACGCAAAAATAAAATTTTTTTAGTGCAAGGACAAAATAATAACGCCTGCAATGCAAAGAGTTGCGCCGAAAATTTTTTGCAGAGAAATTTGTTCGTTATAAAAAATTCCTCCGACAGCCAACATAGCCAATGCGATTAAAATGCTCACGATTAATGACGCGGTTGAAAGTTCGCCGCCGGCGCGGTAAATCATGATGAATCCTATTTCAACGCCCGTTATTGATAAGCCCATTAAAATGCAAGCCCAGTTGGTTTTAGCCGCTTCTGCCAAAATTTTTTCGTGCGGCGTCAAGAAAAACAAAATAACGCTGGCAAGGAGAGCCGTTGCGTAATTGACGACAAGCCCCATAAAAGCATTTTGCTCCGCCGGAACGGATTTGCTTGCTATGTGATAAAAAACATTCGCGGCTACAGCGATTGTTATCGGCAAAAAAATCATTTCCAATTCCTCCTTCCTCATTCTTAATTAAATAAACTTAGCGATTTTTCTTGTCAAGGCAGGAAATGAATAAAGCCCGTTGAAATATGTATGAAAAATTTTTCATTAAAAGATATTGTCTGCGCCAAAAATTCTTGCCGACAAATATAAAACTTGCGAAAGAACGGGCTAACTGTTATTATAGAAAAAATTGAGGAGGCGACGTGATGACCCGAAGAAAAAATTTCAACTGGTTTGCGTTGGTGATGTTCGCGATGATCGTTTACTTCTCGACGGTTTTAATTTCTCAGCAAGTTCACTTGTCGCACGTGAGCGAAAGCCAACGAATTGCCGATAAAAGACTGGAAAAGGCAAAGGCGACAAATGAAAAATTACGCAAGGAACTCGCCGAACTGCAGGACATTAACAACATTGAGAAATTGGCGCGTGAAGATTTAGGACTTGCCAAAGAAGGCGAAATGCCCTATCAGGCGACGCGACAATAATTAAAAGAAAAATTTTTGGGAGGACGGAATTTTGGCAATGGAAGCAGGCAGCATTGTGGAAGGCAAGGTTACGCGAATCACGAACTTTGGAGCCTTCGTGGAGCTGGAAGAAGGAAAGGTTGGATTGATTCACATTTCGGAGGTCGCCGACGTTTACGTCAATGACGTTCGCGATTTTTTGAGCGAGGGCGACAAGATTCAAGTAAAAATTGTAAGTATTGAAGGTAACAAAATCGCACTGTCTTTGAAACAGGCAAAGCCCAAGCCGCCGCAAGAGAGTGAAAATCAATCTTTTAAACAAAATCGACGCGGAGACTTTCGCAAACCGCAAAGGCAACTGTCGGCATCATTTGAAGATAAGCTGTCGAAATTTCTAAAAGACAGCGACGAGCGTTTGACGGATTTAAAAAGAAAAACGGACTCAAAGCGCGGCGGGCGCGGTTCGAGACGCTCGGACTGACGCCTTCCGATTTTTTCAACGGCTCGGAAAAGAGGAACCGCCTTTGCTGAAAAAGTTCATTGAAACCTGCGCGGCAGAAAAAATTTTCGACGGCGTTCAAAAAATTTTAATCGCGGTATCGGGCGGCGCGGATTCTCTCGCCTTGGCTGAACTGCTGATAAATTCGCGGCAAAGATTCAATTTGGAACTTGCCGTTGCCCATTTTGAACACGGATTGCGCGGAAAAGATTCGCTTGATGACGCGGCTTTTGTCGAAAAGTTTGCCGCCAGTCACGGTATAAAATTTATCGGCGGATATGGCGACGTTAAAAATTTTGCGGCGGAAAATAAAATTTCTGTCGAGACGGCAGCAAGAATTCTGCGCTATGAATTTCTAAGCAAAGTCAAACAAGATTTAAATTTCGACGCGATTGCACTTGCTCACCACGCGGACGATCAGGCGGAGACAATTTTAATGCGACTTCTGCGCGGCGCAACTTCGACGGGACTTTCAGCTATGAAATTCCGAATTTTTTCAAACGATTATGGTTTGCTCCTGCGCCCGCTGTTGAGATTCAGAAAATCCGAGCTTGAAAATTTCTGCCGCGAAAAAAATTTATCGCCGCGGCTTGATTCTACAAATTTTGAGACCGAAGCGACGCGCAATAAAATTCGCTTGGAACTTATCCCCGCGCTGGAAAAATTTAATCCCGCGCTCGTCGAAACACTTTGCAGATTTGGCGAGGTCGCGGCGGAAGAATCCGAATTTATCTCCGCGCAGGCAGATAAAATTTTCCCCAACGTCGTCAAAAGAAATTTCGTGACGGGAAGAACAGAGCTTGACCGCAAAATTTTTCTGAGACTTCACCCCGCACTTCAACGCGCAGTCATAAAAAAATTTCTCGCACAAGTCACGGGCTCAACTAAAGATTTCGGCTTTGTACATTTCGAGGGCGTCCGAAAAGTTTTGATAAACAATTTATCCGGCGTTGAGCTCCCCAAAAATCTGCGGGCAACTTTAAAACAAGGAAAACTTTTTATAACCAAAAATTTTTATTGAAAGGGTTGATTGCTTTGAAGAGTAAAGAAGATTACATCGAACGCGTGCTGTACACCGAGGAAGAGATTGCTACACGAGCCAAGGAGATCAGCGCGCAAATCAGCGAAGATTACAAAGATATTGCCAAACCGCTTTTGACGGTCGGCATTCTCAACGGCGCAGTTATGTTTTATACCGACGTTGTGCGGCGGCTGACCATTCCCGTTCAATTTGATTTTCTTATCGCCTCAAGCTACGACGCCAATTCCCACACCAGCGGCAAAGTCAACATTCTCAAAAATCTTGACAACGACCCCAAGGGCAGAGATATTTTGCTCGTGGAAGATATTATCGACTCCGGCACGACAATGAATTTTCTAATAAACTATTTCCTCGATAAGAAAGCCAACAGTGTAAAAATCTGCACCCTTCTCAATAAGCCGTCGCGCCGCAAAGTTGAGGTTAAAATTGATTATTGCGGCTTTGACGTTCCCGACGAATTTATTGTCGGCTACGGACTTGACTTCGCGCAACATTATCGCAACTTGCCCTATCTGGGCATTTTGAATCGCAGTGTTTACGGAGGAAAGTAAGGAGGTACTCTCCGTGCTGAAGAAACTTTTTTCCGTCTTGTGTATTGCGACGGTATTTTTATTCGTCGCAAATTCGCAAGCCTCCGCCGCAAAAGTCGCGGTTGTACTCGACGCACCGACAGGAACTTTTACCGAGCCCGAAAAAATTTATAAGCACGTTCACGATTTGTTGGATAAAATTCTGCAAGATTCTTCAGGGTATGAAATTTTATTGCCGAGCGATACTGAAAGCTATGTTCAGGTTTACCGAGAAGAAAACGATATGATTTCTTCCACGGGCGCGGACGAAGGCGAACACGACGAACAGTGGTTCAAGAAAAAAGACATTGACAATATCTGCAAGCACTTCGGCGGCAATTACTTGATTTATATCCGCATCACCAGCACCGCCCCGAAAACTTCAATAGGTTGGTTTACCTCCAGCAAAAAGATAAACGTCGTTACTGATTTTCGCGTTTGGTCGAACAGTAAAAAAGATTTTGTCTACATGAAACGCGCCACAACAACCGGTTCTTCAACAACGATTTATGGCGAGGGAAGTTCTTCGCGTGCACTGGAAAAAGGTTTGAAGAAAGGCTTGCAGGAAATCGAAAAGGACGCAAGCAAAATTTTAGAAGCAATGCAATAAAATTCAAGACAAAGGAGCGTTTTGATTGAACAGTTTTTTGCGCAATGTCGGGTTTTATTTGCTGGTGATTTTTATCGCGATAACTGCCTACGATTATTTTTCCGTGAAACCTCAGCCCGTGGAAGAAACAAGCTATTCGCAATTTCTTCAAATGGTTGAAAATGGCGAAGTCACAAAGGTTATTCTGGAAAGAAACTCGATTAAAGTCACGAAAAAGGACGGCGGCGAGTTTACTACGACGGCACCCGACGAGCCGATTGGCGACGAAAATCTTGTCGGAAAACTCGAAGCCAAAGGAGTAGAAATAACTGCGCAGAATCCGAAAGATCCGCCGTGGTGGATGACGCTCCTTTCGTCCTTGTTGCCGATTGCAATTTTGATCGGCGCATGGTATTTCATAATAATGCAGACTCAAGGCGGCGGCAGTAAAGTCATGTCATTTGGCAAGAGCCGCGCAAAACTCATGGGCGGCGACAAAGTCAAAGTCACTTTTAACGACGTGGCGGGCGCAGACGAAGCTAAGGAAGAACTTCAAGAGGTCGTCGAATTCCTCAAGCACCCGAAAAAGTTCAACGACTTGGGCGCGAGAATTCCCAAAGGCGTCCTCCTTTTCGGACCGCCCGGCACGGGTAAAACTCTTTTGGCTAAGGCGGTCGCGGGCGAGGCTGGCGTTGCATTTTTCTCGATAAGCGGTTCGGATTTCGTGGAAATGTTCGTCGGCGTCGGTGCGTCGCGTGTCAGAGATTTATTCGCGCAGGCTAAGAAAAATTCGCCGTGTATAATTTTTATCGACGAAATAGACGCGGTCGGACGTCAACGCGGAGCAAATGTCGGCGGCGGGCATGACGAACGCGAACAAACTTTGAATCAGTTGCTTGTCGAAATGGACGGCTTCGCGCCCAACGAGGGAATTATAATTATCGCGGCAACCAACCGTCCCGATATTCTCGACCACGCGCTTTTGAGACCCGGACGCTTCGACAGACAAATTGTCGTCGATAAACCCGACGTGACGGGACGCGTTGCGATTTTAAAAGTGCACACCAAAGGCAAGCCGATTGCAAAAGACGCCGATTTAGATATTTTGGCGCGGCGGACTCCGGGCTTTACGGGCGCGGACTTGGCTAACCTTGTCAACGAGGCGGCACTTTTGGCGGCGCGGCGCAATAAGCACGAAATTAACATGACTGAACTTGAAGAATCAATAGAACGAGTTATGGCGGGTCCTGAAAGAAAATCCAAAGTCATGAGCGAGGACGAGAAAAAATTAACCGCGTATCACGAAGGCGGACACGCGCTTGTAGGCATGATGTTAAAGCACGCCGACCCCGTTCACAAAGTTACGATAATTCCACGCGGCAGGGCGGGCGGTTATACGCTGATGTTGCCTAAAGAAGACAGAAGTTACGCTACGCGCTCCGAATTGCTTGACCGCTTGAAAGTCGCAATGGGCGGTCGCGTCGCTGAGGAAATTGTCCTTAACGAAATTTCAACGGGCGCGTCGCAGGATATTCAGCAGGCAAGCCGCATTGTTCGCGCAATGATTATGCAATACGGCATGAGCAATGTACTCGGTCCTGTGGCTTACGGCGGAGATCCCGCGCAACAATATTATTTCGGGCAACCGCAAAAAAATTACTCGGAAGAAGTTGCCGGCGAAATCGATAAGGAAATTCACCGCTACATGGAGGAGGCTTACGAGGCTTGTCGCACGATTATCAACGACAACCGCGATAAGCTCGAAAAAATCGCGCAAGCACTCATGGAAAAGGAAACTTTGACGGCGCAGGAGCTCAAGGATATTGTTTTCGACGAGGATAAAAAAGAAATTGAAAAGCCGCCTGTCGAAATTGAGTCGCCGCCTGTACTCGTCAAGTTGACAAAGCCAAGCGGCGAAGTTGAGCAAAATAAAATTCCCGACAGCTCGACTCCGACGCCCGCCTAAAAAAATTTTAACAGAACGAAAAATTTCAGGGAGGTTGAAAGAAATTTTGACCTCCCGATTTTTTTAGGATAACTAACCTGTTTTTAAAAACAATCGTTCAAAATCGTGATACAATTATTGCTCGTTGGTACGATTATAAATTTGGGAGGAATTTTTTATGAGTGAAATTGTATTGCACTACACCCGCGCAGGGCACGTGGAAAATATTCACCGCGGCGACGTGGCGGCGGTTAATTGTAAAGGCGAAGTCGTCGCGGCGGTCGGCAATGCGCATTTGCCAATGTTTTGGCGGTCGGCGGCGAAACCTTTTCAAGCGTTGCCCTTCGTCAAAAACGGCGGACTCGAAAAATACGGCATAACCGAGGAAGAACTCGCACTTTTGGTATCAAGTCACAGCGGCGAAGAAAATCACGTTGCACTTGTCAGAGGAATTTTGGCTAAGCTCGGACTTGATGAATCCGTTTTGGATTGCGGCGTCGTTCGCCCGATGAGTGGCAAGGCGTTCAAAAAAATTATCGCGGCGGGTGAAAAAGTTTTGCCCGTTCATAACGCTTGCTCCGGTAAACATTCGCAGATAATCGCGCTTGCAATGATGCTCGGCGTCCCCTATGAAGGCTACACAAAGCCCGACCACGAGGCACAGAAAATTATCTTTAAGCATGTGGCAATGGCGTCGAAAATGCCCGAAGATAAACTCGAAATCGGGATTGACGGTTGCGGCGTGCCTGTTTTTTATCTGCCGATTTATAACATGTCGCTTGCCTACGCTCGCCTTTCCACGCCTAAAATTGCCGATTGGGGCGACTACGAAATTGCCGCGACAAAAATCCGCGACGCAATGAGCAAATATCCGCAAGTTGTTTCGGGGTCGGGCAGAATTGATTTGGCAGTTTCGGAAGTCACCGGCGGCAGAATCATTGCCAAAATCGGCGCGGACGCGGTTTATTGCTTGGCAGTCAAGGACGGCGACTTGGGAATAACTTTTAAAATCGAAGACGGAGATTTTGCCGCGGTAACTCCCATGACAATCGCCGTGCTGAAACATTTGGACTTGCTGACAAAAGACGAGGCGGCGGAACTCGACAAAAAATTCCCGCCCGTGTTGAAGAATCATAGAGGAGAAATTATCGGAACGATTGAAGCGGTTTTTTAAAAGTTGCATTTGTAACTGCTCTTTTGATTGAAAAGTTAAATCGACTATGCTAAAATTTTATGCGAGGTGGTAGAATATGCGAAAGACGATTGTTGAAATGTTAAAGAATGCCGGTGAGGATTTTATTTCGGGCGAGAGCATCGCCGGCAAGTTGGGAATTTCTCGTACTGCCGTCTGGAAACATGTTCAAAAACTTCGCGAGAACGGCTACGAAATTCTCAGCCGCGAAAGACGCGGTTACAAGCTAAAAGACGCACCCGACCTTCTTTTGCCCAGCGAAATTCAAATCGGACTCGACACAAAAATTATCGGCAAGGAAATGGATTATCAACCTTCCGTAGATTCAACAAATCGCGTTGCAAAAGCTTTGGCTTATCACGGCGCGGCGGAGGGTACGATTGTCGTTGCCGAGGAGCAAACCGGCGGCAAAGGACGGCTCGACAGAAACTTTTTTTCGCCGCGGGGCAAGGGCATTTGGTTTTCGGTAATTCTTCGCCCGAAAATTTTGCCTAAAGACGCACCTAAATTAACTTTAATGGCGGCAGTCGCCGTTGCCGAGGCTATGAATCGTTTCAACATCAAACCCGAAATTAAATGGCCAAATGACATTATGTTTGACGGGCGAAAAATCGTCGGCATTTTGACCGAGATAACCGGCGAAATCGCAAAAATTTCTTATATCGTCGTCGGCATCGGTATTAACGTAAATATCAGCCGCGAAGAATTTCCCGAAGAACTTCGCGATATTGCCGCGTCGCTGTCCGAAATCAAAGGCGAGGAATTGTCCCGCGTCGAATTTTTACGCGCAGTACTTAAAGAACTTGACAACCTCTACATTGAACTTTCGGAGGCGGGTTTTGATAAAATCCTTGAGCGTTGGAAAAAGTACAACATAACGCTCGGCAAAAACGTTCGCGTCATATCGGCGAGCGACGCTGAAAAAAGTTTCACGGGCAAGGCGGTCGATTTAAATCATGACGGCGCACTTGTCGTCGAAACGGAAGGAAAACTTCGCGCCGTTTATGCGGGCGACGTTTCTATCAGATAAAAATTTTTCGGGAATAAAAATCCCTCAACCTTAGCGGGCGAGGGATTTTTTTATTGAGAATCTGCGCGGCGTCTGATATATTAAAAAAAATTTTTGGTTTGGAGGACTTTTTTTGAACGCAAGAGATATTGACATGTTGCACGGCTCGCTGTGGGATAAAATAATTTTATTCGCGTTGCCGCTCGCGCTGACGGGCGTCATGCAACAACTTTTGAACGCGGCGGACGTTTTCACGCTCGGACAATTCGTCGGCAAAAACGCAATGGCGGCAGTCGGCAACAATATTTCAATGGTCGGACTTATCGTTAGCTTGATGATGGGCTTGAGCCTCGGCGCGAACGTCGTCATCGCTCAAAATATCGGCGCGAAAAGAATTGACCGCGCTCACACGGCGGTGAACACGGCTTTTATTTTGGCGGCGGCGGCGGGTATTTTTTTCTGTATCCTCGGAGAACTTTTGGTTGCACCGATTTTTTATCTCTTGGAAGTGCCCAAAAGCGTCGTCGACATGGCGGAAACTTATCTGCGAATTTTTTTGCTCGGATTGCCCGCGATAAGTTTCTACAACTTTCAAGCGGCGATTTTTCGTAGTAAAGGCGACACGCGCACCCCGTTAATCGCGTTGGCAATCGCAAGCGGCGTGAATATCATTCTGAATTTAATTTTCGTCCTGCAATTTGATTGGGGCGTTGCGGGCGTGGCGGCGGCTACCGTCATTGCCAACATCTTCAGCGCGATAATTTTATTCTGCGTTCTGCTCAAAGAAGACGGCGTCATAAAATTAAATTTTAACGCAATGCACATTGACAAGGCGGAGCTTTTTGAAATTGTGCGAATCGGCTT
>CAMNEX010000068.1 GCA_946536825.1 uncultured Selenomonadales bacterium
ACCGACACCGATACCGACACTGCAAGCGATACCGATACGGCAACCGACACTGATACCGAAACCGACGCCGACCTGCCTGAATACACAATCAATCCCTTTATCAGAGAAAGTATTGACAGTGTTTATGGCGGCGCGGCAAACCCGGCAACGGATCCCATTGACACCAAAGACGCCAACATTGACAAAGAACTTTTGGTTCACATTACCAACACCGGCTCCAAAGAACAAAAACAGGATTACAGCAAGAAAGAAGGAGCAAAGACTGTTGTTCTGTATGACGGCAAACAATCTGTCAAGTTCAATGACGACGGCGAAAATATCGCGATAGTCAATGCCACAGCTACAGGCGCGAAGAGCATAACGCTCGGCGGCGGCGGCGATGTTGTCGAAGTTTACGCTTCCAAGGGCAAAGGCACAAGCGTCAACGTTGTCGGCGGCAAAGGTGCTGATACGGTTTACGCGGCGGGCACTGCGCCTGTAACCTTCGACATGAGCAAGGGCGGCGCGGATAAAGTTGTCCTCGCATATGACACGGCGAAAGAAAATGTCACGCTCAAAGGCTACAAAGCGGCAAACGGCGGCGGCATTCAAACCGGAGCCGAAATCACCGAAGACGGCAACGGCATTCTCGACGCAATTCAAGACGGTAGCGAAATTAAACTCGGCAACGGCGAAATTACTTTGGGCGAGAAAAAAGCCAACGTCACTTTTGCAAACAACAACAGCTCCAAAGGCAGTACATTAGTCAATCTCTTCGGCGTAGACGCAAATGGCGAGTCTGTTAAACAGGCAGTCGGATTCACGCACGAAGACGGCGGCGCAATTAACGTCAGCAAGAACACCGACGATTATATCTTAGTCGGCAACTGGGAAGAAGAAAAATCCGCAGGCTCAACGCTCACGGGCGGCGCGGGCAATGATACCCTCATCGGCGGCACGGGCGACGTTCTCAACGCGGGCGAAGGTAAAAATAACCGCATAATCCTCAACGACGACAGCAGACGCGACGGCGCGGAAGTTATCCTCAACAGCGGCTACACCACAGTCACCGGCGCGAACAGCGGCTACGATTCTGAAGGCGATGTTATCAATGTCAACCTCGCAAATGCGGCACTGTCAGTAGAAGACGACGCACTTGTTGTGAGCGGCAGTGGCTTCGGCGGCACAATTTCCGAAGTGGCAGAAAACGGCATAGTCAAACAGCTCATAAAAGACGGTGGCACCACTTACAGAGCGATGATTGCTGGAGCCGAGGATGTCATAACTGTAACCTCTGACGACGACGATTTCGCAAATTATTATCAAGGCTCGGCGATTGACTTCACGGGCTACGAAGATTCAGTACAAGTCGACCTTTCAAGCGCAGGCGCAATCGGCAGCGGGATTCAAGGCGAAGCGGCAAAATTTGTCGGATTCACGAATTTGACGGCAGGTTCAGGAAGAACAATGTTCTTCGGCGGCAACGCAAATGAAACGTTGACGGCAGGAACAGGCGATGCCTCGCTGTATGGCGCGGGCGGCAGAAACGTCCTTGCAAACGGCACCGACGAGAAGGAAGGCACAACAACCTTCTACCTCATGGGCAGTGCAGACGGCGCACGCAACACGATAACCGGCTTTGAATTCCTCAACCAGACCGAAGACGAAAACGACAACTCCACGACAGCTGACGCAATTAATACCGACGGCAACGCAGTAACGAACGTCTTTATCAGAAATGACAACGACGTAGCAATTCAAGTTACCGGCAGCAACGGCGCAACCGAAATGGCACTTATCGAAGGCGCGGTCGGACAAAACTTCAAGATTGGCGACTTCGTGGCGCAAGTTAATAAAACCTCGCTGACCTATGACGGCGTTGCAAATTATTTCGTGGCAACGGAGAAAAACGCAGGAATCAGCGTAAGTGCCGATACAGCCAAAGACGCGATAATCTGGCTTGACAACCCCGCAAGAGACGGTTCGGTTTATTCGGGCGATATCAAGACGATAGACGCAAGCAGCGCAACGGTTAAAGCAGAATTGGCAGGCAACGCGCTTGACAACGTTATAGCGGCAGGCAGCGGCGACGCAAGTCTGTGGGGCGGCACCGGCGGCGATGACCTGCTTATCGGCGGCGCAGGACAAAATACGTTCTTCTACAGCGGCGGCAATGGCAACGACACGATTCAAGGCGTCAACGACGGCGACGTTGTTTATCTGTCGGGCTTCGGTCTTGAACACATTGTCGGCATTGACTACCAGAGCAATTCCGTAGCCTTAAGATTGGTAGACGGCGGCTCCGTAACAGTCAACGAAGAAGGAAAAGATGTCAGCTTCGTGCTCGGCGATCAGACCTTCTACGTGAACAGCGAACATAACGGCTTCCAGACCGAAAAACCTTCTCGGTAAAACTTTCTTAACGACCAAAATCAACCTTAAAATTTAAAACTCGTAGCCTCGGCAAAAATTTGTCGGGGCTTTTTTTATCGGGAATTGGGAATTAATTTTATTCCAAAAATTGACATTTAAAATCCTCCGTGCTATAAAACTTTTCGGGAGATGGTTATTTTGAAAAAGACTTACAAAATCGATGTGGATTGCGCCAACTGCGCGAACTTAATGGAAGTCGAAACTAAAAAAACTTCGGGCGTAAAAGATGCTGTCGTTAATTTCATGACGCTGAAAATGAAAGTCGAGTTTGAAGACGGCGTCGACGCAAAAGAAGTTATGGAGCGCGTTCGCCAAAATTGCAAGCGCGTCGAAAAGGATTGTGAGATTTTTTTGTGAACTTAAAGCAGAAGAAAAATTTAGCGCGTATCATAATCGCGGCGACAATGCTGGTTGTTCTGAATTTTGTCGAGTGTTCCGGCGTCACGCGATTTATTTTTTACCTTGTGCCGTATCTGATTGTCGGCTATGACATTTTGCTTAAGGCGGCGCACGGGATAAAAAATTTCCGCGCCCTGGACGAAAGTCTTTTAATGACAACCGCGACGCTTGGAGCAATGGCTCTGGCGATTTACGAGGACGGCGACTACACCGAGGCTATCGCCGTTATGCTTTTCTATCAAATCGGCGAGTGGTTTCAAAGCTACGCGGTCGGCAAAAGCCGCAAAAATATTTCCGAGCTTATGGACATTCGTCCCGATTATGCCAACGTCGAGACGGCGGACGGGCTTGAGCAGGTTGACCCGGACGATGTCGAAGTCGGCACAATTATTGTCGTTCAGCCCGGCGAAAAAATTCCGATTGACGGAGTTATTGTCGAAGGCGATTCGACTTTAAATACGGTCGCGCTGACGGGCGAAAGTTTGCCGCGTGAAGTTTCCGAGGGCGCGGAAGTCATAAGCGGTTGCATAAATCTCAACGGCGTTTTGAAAATCCGCACAACCAAAGAATTCGGCGAGTCTACCGCGTCAAAAATTTTGGAACTCGTTGAGGACGCGAGCTCCAGAAAATCAAAGTCCGAAAATTTTATCACGAAATTTGCCCGAATTTATACGCCCGTGGTTGTCGCCTGCGCAGTTGCCTTGGCGATAATCCCGCCGATTTTTTCGGGCGATTGGAGCACGTGGCTTTATCGCGCATTGATTTTCCTTGTGATAAGTTGTCCCTGCGCGTTGGTTATCAGCATTCCGCTTAGTTTCTTTGCGGGTATCGGCGGCGCGAGTCGCGAGGGAATTTTAATCAAGGGCTCCAATTTTCTGGAGACGCTCTCCAAAGTCAAAACCGTTGTCCTTGACAAAACCGGCACTTTGACGCGGGGAAATTTTGAGGTCGACGCCGTGCACAGCAAAAATCTCAACTTCGACGAAAGAAAACTTTTGCACCTTGCCGCGCATGTCGAAAGGTATTCCACTCACCCTATAGCCAATTCTCTGCGCAAGGCTTATCCGAACGAGCACGACGATTGTACGGTTGAAGGCGTCGAAGAAATTGCAGGGCGCGGCATTCGGGCGAAAATCAACGGGCAAATTGTCTGCGTCGGCAACGAAAAATTTATAGACGAACTCGGCGCGAAATGGAAATCTTGTTATAAAATCGGGACGATTATTCATGTCGCGGTGAACGGCGAATACGCGGGGCACGTCGTCATTTCGGACGCGCTGAAAATTCATGCAAAGGAAGCCGTCGCCGAAATGAAAAATTCAGGCGTCGAAAATATTTTTATGTTGACGGGCGACAGCGAAAAAATTGCGTCGAAAGTCGCGGACGAACTCGGCATAAAAAATTATCGCAGTGAACTTCTGCCCGCCGATAAAGTTACAGAGTTTGAAAAAATTTTGTCCGCGCAGGTCGGCGAATCAAAAGTTGCGTTTGTCGGCGACGGGATAAATGACGCGCCTGTTTTGAGCCGCGCAGATGTCGGAATAGCAATGGGCGCACTCGGCTCCGACGCGGCGATTGAGGCGGCGGACGTGGTTTTAATGGACGACGACCCGCTTAAAATTTCCAAAGCAATAAAAATTTCGCGCAAGTGCCTGGCGATAGTCAAACAAAATATTGCCTTTGCAATCGGCGTAAAATTTTTGTGTTTAATCCTGGGCGCGGTCGGGCTCGCGAACATGTGGGCGGCGATTTTCGCTGATGTCGGCGTCATGATTATTGCCGTGTTAAACGCAATCAGAACTTTAATCGTTCCAAAATAAATCAATGGGGAGGTCGTGATTATGGAAGAACCGACAGTTTTATCAGACACATTAAATTTTTTGGGTTTGGGCTTGAGTATCGTGCTTTTATTGGCGGTGGCGTATCTTTGGTCAAGCAACAGCCGCAAAAGTGCGCAACTGGAAAAAATTCAAGCGGACTTGCAAAAAGTCAAAAGAAATCTCAGCACATTGGAGGAAAAAGTAAGTCAGATAAGGGAGCCGAAAGTTATAGCCGACGTGCCGCAAGTCGAGCCGTTCGGACTGAATCTCGACGAACCGCGGCGGGAATTAAAAATTACTCCGCTCGCGCCGCAAAAAAAATGGCTCAATTTCATCGACGAATTTAACAACTTTGCAGACAGCTTGGCTTCGCCGGGCATATTAAAAAAGTGCGAAAGATTTGTTCGCGATAACAAATTAAAAATCTTGACTTGCGGCAGTTCCATGGATTTTCGTCCCGCAATCGACGTTAAGGACAGTATTTATTGGGCGTTCAAATGCGCGGAGAACGAATACGCGATTGTTCCCAATCCAATGAACCCCTGCGACGCGGAACTTTATGAATTTGGCGGCATGAAGGAAATTTATTCGCTGAATTATCAGGACGGCGTCTATAGAAAATATTTTGTCAAATTGCCCGCGATTTTTATCTCCGACCCGTTGAAAGGTTGGACGCTTAAAGATAGCGGCGTTGTGAATTTGGAGCGTGAATAAATTGAGAAAATTTTTTGCGGCGATTTTGCTTGCAATATTTTTTTTGGCGAGTTGCGGCGCAGTCAAAGCCACTTCCCTGCCTTTCGACCCGATTGAAGAAAAATTGCAATCGCTGACGTTGGAAGAGAAAATCGGACAAATGATTATGGTCGGCGTTTACGGCACCGAACTAAACGACGACATAATTTATTCGCTGAATAATTTTCACTTCGGCGGCATTATTTTTTTTGACAGAAATTTGCTCAGCGTCGAGCAGAGTAAACAATTTGCAAACGACATACAGGCGGCGGCTAATCAAAAAGTTCCGCTGTTCTTCGCACTGGACGAGGAAGGTGGCAGAGTTGCTCGCGGCAACCATTTTCTGAAAGTCGCGCCGTCGCAGGAAAGCATCGGTCTTAAAGGAAAGCCTGCGCTCGCGAAGTTTTGGGCACGACACAACGTGACGATTTTAAAAAGTATCGGCGTCAATATAAATTTCGCGCCCGTTGCCGACGTAGGGAGCAAAGATACGCGCTCCTTTGGCGACAACGCGCAGACTGTTGCGGAATTTGTCAACGCCGCCGCGCAGGGTTACGAGGGAAAAAATTTCCTTTACACGCTGAAACATTTCCCCGGTATCGGCAAGGGCAAAGTTGATTCTCATGTTGAAGTTTCCGACATTGAAGCCGACAAGGCGACTTTGTACGCCGAGGATTTGCCGCCGTTTAAAAAAATCATTCGCGAACACGACAATTCAAAATTTATGATTATGGTCGGGCATTTGAAATACCCCGCGCTTGATCCAGTGAATTCCGCGAGCCTTTCGCCCGCCATTATGACGGGACTTCTTCGCAACGAACTGGGTTTCAAGGGCGTTGTGATAACCGACGATTTGGAAATGGGCGCGATAAAAAATCACGTCGACTTATCGAGTCTGGGAATTAAAATGATTTTGGCGGGCGGCGACATTGCGCTTGTCTGCCACAATTACGAGAGCCAGCAAATTGTTTATAACAGCATTCTTGCGGCGGTTAAGCGCGGCGAAATTTCCGAAGCGCGAATCAATGAATCCGTCCGCAGAATTTTGCGCATGAAGGCGCATTTACAATGAAAATTTCAATCGCACAATTTAAATCGAAACTCGGCGCGGTCGACGAAAATTTTTCTACGGCGGCAAGATTAATCGAGGCGGCTCAAAACTCCGACGCGATACTTTTGCCGGAGCTTTGGTCGACGGGTTATTATCCGACGCCCGTTGAAAAGTTCGCGGATAAGGACGGCGAGCGCACAAAAAAATTTCTCTGCGCGGCGGCTGAAAAATTTTCCGTGAACATAATCGGCGGCTCGGTGATAGTCACAAGCGGCGGGAAAATTTTTAATCGCTGTCTCGTTGCGAATCGGCGCGGAGAAATTGTCGCGAGTTACGACAAAACGCATTTATTCAGCTTTGCAAAGGAAAATGACGTTTTCTGCGCGGGCGAAAAAATTTCGACATTCGAGCTTGACGGCGTGGAATGCGGCGCGGCAATTTGTTACGACTTGCGCTTTCCCGAATTCATTAGGAAAATTGCTTTGGCGGGCGCGGAGATTATTTTCATTCCCGCCGCCTGGAGCTTGAAACGCTTGACGCCGCGGCAAATTTTGACTAAGGCGCGGGCGATTGAAAATCAAATTTTCGTCGTCTTCGCTAACAGTTCGGGCAAATCGGAGATAATAAATCCACGCGGAGAGATTTTGGCGGAATCGGAGCGCGGCGAAGAAATTTTAACGGCGGAAATAAATCTTCGCGAGCGAGCGGAAGTTATCGGCGCAATGAATCTTTTGGCGGACAGAAATTTAAGCGTCGACAACTGAAAAATTTTGGCGGGCAAAAAAATTGTCCGCTGATTTTTTTTGCAGAAATTTTCATCGAAAATATTTTTCAAAGAGTGTTGATAATTAATTTCACACGTGATAAACTGCGCTAAAAGCAAACGAAAATATTTTTCAAGGAGTGAGAAACTTGACGCTTAACGAAACAAAAACAGGAATGACTGTGCGAATAGATTCTCTCGGCGAGTCAAAGCTCAAACAGCGGCTCATGACAATGGGATTAATTCCCGGCACGCGGGTAGAAATTTTGCATTCGGCACCGCTCGGAGACCCAATCGCCTTGCGCCTTCGCTCGTATAATTTGGCAATGAGAAAAGCCGACGCCGCGCAGATTCAAGTTTCGGAAGTTTAATAAGAGGGGGTAAGAAAATGGCAGCATTATCGGTCGCCTTAACGGGCAATCCCAATACCGGCAAATCGACAATTTTTAATGAACTGACGGGCGCAAGGCAGAAAATCGGCAACTGGCCGGGCGTCACCGTCGACAAAAAAGTCGGAGTTATCGAACACAACGGCAGGAAAATTTCAGTCATAGACTTGCCCGGCACCTATTCCATTAACGCCCGCTCGCAGGAGGAGCAGGTTGTCAGCGATTATTTCAAGGAAAATAAACCCGATATTGTCGTTAACATTATCGACGCCTCCAACATTGCGCGAAATCTTTTCTTGACGGTTCAGCTTATGGAAAACGGCATTCCGCTTATCATAAATCTCAACATGATGGACGAAGCGCAACGGCACGGCATTAAAATCGATATGAAAAAACTCGAAGACGCCTTCGGAATGCCTGTGACAAACACCGTCGGCAGGAGCAATAAAAGCGTTCGGAAACTTTTGGACGTGTTCACCAACGCCGTTATGACAAATTACGAGCCGAGCAAAATGATTCGCGAGCATATTAACAAAGTCCGCAACATTCAACAGAGCGGCTTGGCGGCGTCGAAAATCGAAGAAGAAATTATTTCTGCGCGGTATGATTTAATCGATAAAATTATGTCAAGCGCAGTTACAGTCAGCGCGGCGGGCAAAACTTTAACCGACAAACTCGACTCCTACCTTGCAAACGGAATTTCGTCGCTGGTTTTAATGGTCGTCGCGTTCTATCTGATGTTCCAAATTTCTTTCAACTGGATAGGGCAACCGCTCGCAGATTTAGTGGGAGAATTTTTTGACGAGACTTTGGTACCGTGGGCGGCTGATACAATGGCTGAAGCCGGCGTCGCCGATTGGATGCAGTCGCTCGTTTCGGACGGCATTATCGCGGGCGTGGGCGCGGTTATCAATTTCGTCCCGCTGATTTTTACGCTGTTTATCATTTTGAGTTTCCTCGACGGTACAGGCTACATGGCTCGCGTCGCGTTCATAATGGATCCGATTATGCGCCGCGTGGGCTTGTCGGGAAAATCGATAATGCCGCTGGTTATGGGCTTCGGTTGCGGCGTCCCCGCGATTATGGCAAATCGCGCACTTGACAACCACAAGGACAGAATGATTTCAATTTTCGTGACGCCGTTTATAACCTGCAACGCGAAAATCCCGATTATCGTGCTGTTCGCGGCAATGTTCTTCCCCGACAACGTGGCAAACGTCGTTTTCGCAATGTATTTCCTCGGCATAATCACGGCAATTTTAATGGCAAAAATTTTGGGCGAAACGCTTTTCAAAGGGCAAGAGTCAACCTTCCTGCTTGAGTTGCCGCCCTACAGACTGCCCGATATAAAAACCGTTTTGCTTGAGGCGTGGGACAAAGGTAAGGGCTATTTGATTAAAGCCGGCACGATAATTTTTGCAATGAGCGTTATTATTTGGTTCCTGAGCAGTTTCAATTCCGACGGCATGACCGAAGACATGGACAACAGCTATCTTGCAGGTATCGGCTCGGCAACGTCAGTCGTTTTTGCTCCGCAAGGCTTTGACACTTGGGAGGCAGGCGCGGCAGTCGTGACGGGCATCTTGGCTAAAGAGGCGGTCGTTTCGACGTTGGGAATTCTTTACGGCGTGGACGACGAACTTTCTACCGAAGACGAAGACGTTGGCGAATCCGCCGAAACTATGATGGCAACTTCAATGGGCGGCGCGTTCACTCCGTTATCGGCGTTGGCGTTTATGGTTTTCAGCTTGCTCTATTCGCCTTGCATGACTGCACTCGGCACAATCAAAAAAGAAGCTCAAAGTTTCAAATGGATGGCGTTCGTATTTTTCTACACGACGGCAGTAGCGTGGGTTGCGTCGCTTATCGTTTATCAGGGCGGCAAACTTTTGGGCTTTGAGTAATGGAGATGACCTTTCATGGCGGCAACGATTGTTCTCGGAATTTTAATCGCGGCGGCATTTGCTTACGGATTGCGAACGATTTACAGAGGTTTTTTCAAAAGCGAGGCGGCTTGTTGTTCGGAGAGTTGCGGCGATTGTAAAAGTTGTAATATGCAACAGGCTCTTGACAACAGCTATCGCGCCCGCGTCGAGAAGATTGAAAAATTCCCGATTCACCGCACCATTGACGTTGAAGGCATGACTTGCGAGAAATGCATTTTCAAAGTCGTCCGCGCCCTTGAGAAAGTCGACGGCGTGAAAAT
>CAMNEX010000069.1 GCA_946536825.1 uncultured Selenomonadales bacterium
CTTGTAGCTCAGCTGGATTAGAGTATTTGACTACGAATCAAAGGGTCGGGGGTTCGAGTCCCTCCAAGATCACCAGTCGGGTAGGTAGCGAAGTGGCTAAACGCGGCGGACTGTAAATCCGCTCCCCTTGGGTACGATGGTTCGAATCCATCCCTGCCCACCATCGCAAAAATTCAAACGTCGTCGAAAGGCGGCGTTTTTGCTTTACAACAAAAAGACTTCCGAACGCTCACCGCGTAGGGAAGTCTTTTATTTTTGTCGGCAGGTTTTGCCGCTTAAATTTTATTCAACTATTGAAGTTCCTTCAGCAATTACATTGGCTACATTAGCGGTTCCGTTGAGTTCCTCGGCGCGTTTGTCAAAGCGGCTCATGATTTCATTGTAAGTTTGCTTGGAAATTTCGGGCATTTCATCTTGTCCGGTGGCGTCTTTCCAGGTAATACCGGCTTGCTTGAAACCTTCCTCAACTGCCGCACGCATTGCCGAAAGTTTTTCGGGATCGTTGCCCGCTATCGCCGACGCCAAATCGAAAACGCGAGTTGAAACCGCGTCAACGGACCACGCGCCGCCCGGCGCAATGGCTTTTGCCGCGTCCTCAGGATTGGTTGCGACTTCCGGCAGGGCGAAACGCGCCGCGTCAATTTGTACGCCGTCAAAATTCAAAATGCCGATGCCTTCGTCGAGCCAGCCTTGAAGTTTGCTGTTGGAGTCGGTCAACGCTTGAATCATGATGTTGAGCATTGTCTGCTCCTGCGTCTCCAAATCCGCTTTAAGTGCGTCGACTTGTTCTGTGGAAAGTCCTTTGGTTGCCTTCGCGTTTTCGTCTTCTACGGAAAAATCTTCGGGCTTTGTCGTTTGCTGAGAGGCGGCTTGCTTGGCTTCGATTGAAATATCCAATTCAAATGCCGCGCTGATTTTAACTGACGAAGACTGCGTTTGAGTTTGTGCCGCCTGATTCTGTGCGGCTTTGGTGTTGTTTGTTGTGGAGTTCTTAGCTTGCGCCGCGTATTGCGCCAAACCATGAGATACTCTTGCAATGTTGCTTACGTCCATGTTTAAAACCTCCTTTGATAAAAGACCAATTCACAAAACCCCGGCGAATTACATCATGAATTCCAAAAAGAAATTTTGCGTCGGCTTTAACGTTGTTTCGGGCGAGCCGTCAACTTTCGGCGGCGCGGAGTAATCGGGGACAACTAGCATATGCGGTTTCATTTTGACGCGGTCGGTAATATTTCCGTCCTTGTAAGTCGTTATCATTATCGAGCCGTCGGGCAGGTACCGCTTAACTTTTTCGATAGAATTAATTTTTATGCCGTTGCCGTCCTCGCGATTGGCATTGCCTGAATCTTCGTCGAGTTTGACTTGTCCTGTCAATTCTTCCTGCAGGTCACGAATTTCGTCCAGTTGTTCTTGAATCGCGTCCATTTTCCGAACGTCCATTTTGACATTGGAAATTTTTTCAGAAAGAATTTTTGCATAATCCGAAGCGACGCCGCCCGCCGCCTTGTATGAAGACTGCGCGGAATTTTTCTTTGAAACCGCCGCAGGACTTGTGACTTCCCAAATTTCCATTTCGCTCACGCTCCAAAAAAATTTTTTCTAAATATTTTATCGGCTTTAAGAGCGAATCGCTAAAATTTTTTTATTTATACCATTAGCAAGCCGGCTTGTCAATTTTAAACGAGCTTGGTTGATAAGATAAGTGCTGATAAAAATTTTTATCGGAGTTGCCTTAAAAAAATCTATCGAGGAAAGATTTTTTCTGAACTTTCTTCGGGGCGGGCGGCGGCTCCGTTTTCTTTTCGACGACGGGCGGTGCGGAATTGGCAGCGGCAATGTTGAAAAGCGCGGTCGCTATGTAATTTATTTTATCGAACTCCGCCTCAACATTTTCGATATTGTGATCTTCGCTTTTATTAACCTCATCTATCGCCATTGAAAAAATTTCCTGAGAAATGGCAGCGTTCTGCGCGTCGTTCATGGAAGGGATTTTGCGATAATGTTCCTTGAGGCAATCGTTGCGCAATTCCTTTGTGACAATGTAGCGACGAACTTCGCCATAAACTTTTTCTATTTGCTTTTTGGCGTCGTCGAGAATTTGATTAGCCTTTTTGAGAAGTTGTTCTTCGTCCTCCTTGCCCAGTTGTAAGGTCTTCAAATGTTTTTCAAATTCCACCAAAGTCACGCTTGAAACTTGGTAGCTACTTTTCTCCGCCTTATCGAGAAATTTAACTTTGTAAACCGAGCGTTTCAAACCGCTTCCCAATGCCTTTTCGTTGGTAAAATCCAAAAGTGCGCGATTGGTCGGCACAAGCTTTTCTACTACAATGTAAATCGGCTTGAGTATGCGCCGCAGGTCTTTTTCGTTCACAATCTTTAACTCCTTATCAAATAGTCGGGATAACTCCTTCGCTTGCCAACATCCACATAAGCGGATCCAAAACGCGGTGCGGACGAATTCTTGCAAGGCGTTTATGTATATCGGGCGGTCTGCCGAAACTCGACACACCAAAAACTCTGACATCTTTAAAATTCGCGTCAATCGCGCCGAGAAAAGCCGTTTCGCTCTGGCGTGTGAGCCAATCGCGAATTTCAAGATCTACCATTTTGCTATCCGATTCGACAAAGCCGCGACTTTGAACATGCGGACTTTCTTTTAAAATCGTCGAGTCGGAGCTGAAACCGTTTACCATTTCCGTTAGGGCGTCAAGCTTGGTAATGACGACTGCGGCGCGGCGGTCAATCCTCTTGCCGGGCGGGATATTACAATTTCGGCGAATGTAATTCGACAGGGAATTTACCATGCTAACCATATTGGCGGGCGCACTGGTTTGACGCTCGGTCGCCATTGAGGCGTTGAGAGTTTCAAAGCGAATTTCACTGCGGACACTCGGCAACAACAGCGGGTCGAACATTATCAAAAGCATTCTCGCGCCCGAAAGATAGCGGCTGATTCTTGAATCAAGCGGCGTGTAATCGATATGTTCGCAATCTTCGCCCGCGCCGTCGTAAATTGTCAGCGCGTAAGTCGGGATTTTTTCTCCTTTCTCCGAATTGTCCATAATCGTCCAAAGTTGCGGTCTCGGCGAAACGCCCGCCTCCGTTCCCTTTAAGCAATGCCGCGCCTCGTAAACGTTTTGCTCGTTCATTTGCGCGAGTTTTGTTGTCTCAACGTCCATTGCTTGCAAAATCCACGGCAAGCCCGAATATTTTAATTCGTGTAAAAGAGTTGTCAAGTAGCTTGATTTGCCCGCGCCCGCCACTCCAACCGCGCAGAAGCTCAAATACTTATCGTGGAATAAAATTTGCGGCGGGAGTTCTTCGCCACAAAATCGGCAGGACGCCTCGCGAATTGTCAAGCCGTAATTCCTGCAGAAATTTCTTTTGCACACGGGCAAGCGATTTTTTATTCTGTCGGCGAGCGATAAGCGGACTTCGTGTCGATTTTCTTCGTCGGGAACGCAAAAAAATTTCAAGTTGCCGAGTTTTAATTTTCTCAGGCAATGCGGACAGACGACAATCGAATTTCGGAAATTGAACATTTATAAAAACCTCCAAGGCGACTTGGATTAAAATTATTTCTTCGGAACGGTTAAACTTTCGGGGTCGGACGCTTTAAGCTCAAAACGCCGCTCATCTTCCCTTGCAGTCAAAAGCTTGACATGTGTACCTTGCGAAATATCCTTCCACGTTTCATTGGGCAATTTAATTTCCAATCGCCCGTCCTTGAAACCATTAGGCTGTTCAAGAACTCGGCGCAGAATTTTTGTTGCGGAGTCGCCCAATTCTATATTCATGCGCCCATCGAGTCGGCAAGCCAAAAACATTTGCGGCGTGGCGGGTGCTTTGCTCTCGACAATCAGCTTACAATCTTTGGCGTGCGTTTCCTTTTTAAAAAGTCCGCTCGTCCCCCACTCAAGCCGATACGAAATAATTTCCTTCGGGCGATTATTCAGGATAAATGTACTCGGCTCGGAATAAGCCGCCGTCCCGTCGCTGAATTTGTATTCGCCTATGACCGTGATATAAATTTCCTTCGGTGGCAAATGTGTCTGCGAAATGAAAGTATCCTGCGCGTATTTCGTCGCGTAAATTCTATTCATCTGCCGCGCCTTAGCGGTTTCAATCGTCGCGTAAAGTTCGTCAGCTTCCTCGGTGTTGATTTTGTAATGAATCAGATAAAGATTTTCGGGCACGGATTTTAAAACGAGTTTCAAGCCGCCCGCGTCGATTAAAGTTTTTTCCTTGTCAATCTCGCAAGGTTCGACGTTCGCGCAGGTTATAATTTCGTTAATCAGCCCGAAATCTTTTGTCGCGCTTATGACGGCGATTTGAACGGTATCCGCGCCCAAGGAAAATTCGCAAGCCTCGTCGGCACTTTCCGCCTTTTTGTAAACGACGCCGCTACCCAAAATTTCGTCGACTTTATCCAGCGCGAAAATTTTTTTGTCAATCTGCGCGGAATTTTTTTTATCGGTGACTTCCTTAAACCAAAGCGAAAAATCGCCGGTCTCCTTCCACTTGAAGGAAACGCGACCGCCCTTGACACTGCAAATTAAATTTTCAACGAACTTGGGCGGTTTTTCGGGCGTGAGGGTGACCGTCAAGCCGTGACTGTATTTATAAGTCCTTTCCATTTTCCAAACGCCGCTCAAAGCCGCGTCGCCGCTCTGCCGCGAAAAATATCTATCATTATTGGCGGCGTCCTCCACGTCGTAATAAACGCACTGCAGACGATATTGATATTGCTTGCGATTTTTTACAAGCTTATCGATAAAGGACTGCTCCTCCACGCGCTCGGCTACGACGACGCTGTTGCCCGCGCTGTCGCTACGCAAAATCCTGACGCCCAAACAAGTTTCCGCCGGCAATCGCCAAATAAATTTGCAAAAGCCGTCCTCGGTTTTGGCAATTAATTTTTTTTCGTCAAGATCGCTGTAATGAACGGCGGTCGTTGTCTTCGGCGCGGAAATTGTACCCAGGCGCGTCGAAAAAATTGCATAGCCGTACAAAATGCCCGGCTTAACATCAAAATCGGTAAATTCCAATCGGTCGGTATTTTCGATTAAAATTTCTCCGTCGCGATAAGTTTTCGGCTCACCGTTGATTTTTTTTATCAGCGTGTAAGCTATTCCCAAATCATTCGCGGCTTGCCAAGTCAGGTTGCAAGCCAAATTCGCGCCGGCGTTCGTCGCGCTTGTCGACTTCGCTTTGACGGAAATTTTCCCGATACTTGAGGCAATCGGCGGCGAATAATTTTCGCGGAGCGTCGCGGTAATTGCGGGCGAAGTTCTCGGCGGAATCATTTTCAATCTTTCCTGCGCGTACTTGTAATCTTTAATCTTGCGCAAAATTTCTATGCAATCGCTGACGGCTTTTTCGGGCGCAATCGCCAGACTCGGCAATTTTTTTTCCGCCCAAGAATAAAGTTCGTGGCGTTTAATTTCGTTGGAGATTCTGTTAATGCGCCACTCGATTTTTTTTAGCTCCTGCGATTCGGGTTTGAGAAGTTGCGCCTCCGCCAACATATCGACAACGCCCGCGATTGTCAGATTAACGGCCTCGTCGGCAACGCGCAAACCTTCGACAAGGTCAAGGCGCGAATTCATTTCTTCTACATGCCTTTGAAAACCTTTCAGCTCCGTGAAAGAAAAATCGCAAGCCGTGCAACGTTTGGCGTTCGCGGGAATTTTCTTGCCGCATTTCGGACACTCGACAAAAAATCTTTCGCCGCAAATTTTGCAACGCGCCCGCTCCGCCTCTTCGCGTGTTCGGAAACTTTCAAACGCTCCGCAGTTCGCGCAGGTTACACCGAAAAAATTTTCGCTCGCGTCGTTGAGCGATTCATAAGGATTTTTCAGCAAGCCCGCCGCCTTGTTGTAAAGCGCGGCACTCAACTCGTAGTTTAAAAAGTTCGGGAAATTTTTGAGTATCCGATTTATGCAGTTGTCGGCGAAATAGCTGTCGCGCTTGAAAAGTTCCGGCGCGGCTTTTATCTGCGCAAAAAAATTTTCCAGCGTCTCAATCTTGAGCGTGTGTTCGTAGTTAAAGCGATTGTCATCATTATTGAAAACCTGCGTCTGCGCGAGATTGAGCAAAGTTTTAATCGACTGCCATTGCGGAATCGGCGCAGAATATTTTTTGGCGGCTTCGCGGAAAATGTTGCATAAATTTTCGGTTGAACGGCGGCGATAAAAATCGGGCGAAGGCTCCGTTTGATTTTCTATGTAATATGCCAATTCGTAAAGATTATGAACATTTGCCGACCACGGGAAATTTTTTTCGTCGGGCACAGTTTGGAACGTCGCAAAATTTTTTTTAAGCTCTTCCATTACAGAATCCGGCAGAAAAAAATTATTCAGCGTCGCCAAAATTTTCTGCGCGGTTTTCGCCGGCTTAATCTCAAAACCTTGCTCGCGATAAGTCGCCTCGATTGTCGCCGAGCTAAGCCGCAATTTGTCTTTTATCTGCCGAATTTGCGACTGATTTATTTGCAAGGTGCCCTGCGCCTCGCCGCGCTGTATTCCAATATAAAGGCGCAGTGCCTCGACGCGCTGTTGTTTGAGCGACTCCGCCGCCTGTTGTCGAAAGCGCGGATTGTCCAGCGTCAGCGCAATGTAACTGTCCATTTGCAATTCCGAACGAATTTCGGCAAGGCGCGTCGGGTCGACAGTCGTATTTTGTTCCGCCGTCAATCTTTTCTTCCAATTTTCGTAAGCGGCGCGAATTTTTTTTATGTTGTCGGGAGGATCAAATTCCAAGCCGAGCATTTCAAAAATATTTCTTTTAGCCAAAATCTATCCCCCTTGAATTTTTGTTTTCGTTGTCGACGATATTATCAGAAAATCTTCACTTAAACAAGATACTTGCCGCAAGTTTTGAGATTGTCCAATGTGAATAAAAAATTTTAAGCAGTCTTGCCGAAAGTCAGGAACGCTTTTATAATCTGCGCGGAAGGAGGTTTTAACGTGAATATTTTCAAGACATTTATATTAATGGCGTTGTTGACGGGTTTAATGGTGGCGGTTGGCGGCGCGGTCGGCGGCTCGTCGGGAGCAATGATTATGCTTGTCATTTCAATCGGCATGAATTTTTTCAGCTATTGGTTCAGCGATTCAATAGTTCTGAAAAGTTACAACGCCCGCGAAATTTCCGAAGCTGATTCTCCGCAACTTTGGAATATCGTCGCCAAGCTCGCCAAAAACGCGGAGTTGCCAATGCCGCGAGTTTATATCATTGATACGGACGTTCCAAACGCCTTCGCGACAGGAAGAAATCCCGATCATGCGGCGGTTGCCGTCACAACGGGGATTATGAAAGCTCTTGACTACAATGAAATTTCCGGCGTGCTCGGTCATGAATTGGCGCACGTCAAGCACAGAGATATTTTAATCGGAACAATCGCGGCGTCAATGGCGGGCGTCATTTCCATGATTGCGAATATTGTTCAATGGGGCGCGATTTTCGGCACGCGCTCCGACGACGACAGAGGCGGGATTATCGGTTTGCTTGCGACGATTATTCTTGCGCCGATTGCTGCTACTTTGATTCAGTTGGCTGTTTCTCGTTCGCGGGAATACGACGCCGACAAGACGGGCGGAGAAATTTGCGGCAACCCGATGTATCTTGCGAGTGCACTGGAAAAAATCGAATACTACGCGCAACACTCCGCGCCCATGCCTCAAGCCGGAACTGCGACAGCGCACATGTTCATAATAAATCCCTTGGAGAACTCCAAAAAGGCTTTGAAAAATTTATTTTCGACGCACCCCGCAACCGACGATAGAATTGCTCACCTGCGCGAACAAGCTCGCGACATGCATTTGTTGGGATAAAAAATAAGAGCCGCTCAAAATTGAACGGCTCTTTTTATTTGCGTTATAAAATTATTTCAAAGCCCGCGCCGCAATATCTCGGCGGTAATGCATGTTGTCGAAGTGAATAACTTCAACACAACGATAAACTTTGTCGACAGCCTCGCGGAGTGTCGGAGCCGTTGTAGTGACGCCCAAAACGCGTCCGCCGCTCGTGACAAGCTCGCCGGCTGAAAATTTCGTGCCCGCGTGGAAAATCATTGCGCCCAAACTTTTTGCCTTCGTTATGCCGTCAATCGGCAAATTTTTTTTGTAAGACTTCGGATAGCCGCCGCTCGCCAAAATCACGCAGACCGCAGAATTTTTACTCCAAGAAAGTTTTTCGGCAGATAAATTCCCTTCCGCGCAGGCGTTCATGAGTTCGAGTAAATCATTTTCCAAAAGCGGCAGAACAACTTGCGTTTCCGGATCGCCAAAACGGCAATTAAATTCGACAACCTTAGGCTCGCCGTTTTGAATCATCAAGCCCGCGTATAAACAGCCGCGATAAATAATTCCCTCGGCTTTTAGTGCGGCGATTGTCGGCTTGAGAATTTTTTCTTCAATCTGCGCGGAAATTTTTGAGTCGACAAGCGGGGCGGGCGCATAAGCTCCCATGCCGCCGGTATTTAAACCTTCGTCGCCGTCGTCAACCCTTTTATGATCCTGCGCGGCGATAAGCGGCAAAATTTTTTCGCCGTCCGTCAAAGCCAAAACAGAAGCCTCTTCGCCGTCCATGAATTCTTCCACGACAATTTTATTGCCAGCCGCGCCGAAATTTTTCATCTCGTCAACTGCGTTTAAAGCCTCGTCGAGATTTTGCGCAACGATAACTCCCTTTCCTGCCGCTAAGCCGTCAGCTTTTATGACAATCGGCGCACCTTTTCGACGAATATAATTTTTTGCGTCGTCAAGATTTTCAAAAACCTCAAAATCGGCAGTTGGGATTTTATATTTCTTCATGAGCCGCTTTGCAAAAATTTTCGAGCCTTCAATCTGCGCGGCAATCTTTGTCGGACCGAAAGACTTAATGCCCGCCGCGTTAAGTGAATCCGTCAAGCCGTTGACCAGCGGAGCTTCGGGACCGACGATAACCAAATCAATATTTTTTTCCTTAGCAAAATTTACAAGCGCGGCGTTGTCGCCGATTGAAATATTTTCGACGCACTCGGCAAAATTTTTTATGCCGGGACTGCCGGGAACCGCGAAAAATTTTTCAAGCTGCGGACTCTGCGAAATTTTCCAAGCAAGCGCATGTTCTCTGCCGCCGCCGCCTATCAGCAAAACATTCATAGAAAAACTGCTCCCTTATTTGACTTCCAAAATTTCAAACTCAATGAGACCTGCCGGCGCATGAAATTGCACAGTCGTTCCCGCGCTTTTGTTGAGAATTGCGGCACCAAGCGGCGATTCGTCCGAAATTTTATTGTTGTCGGGGTCAGCCTCGGTCGAGCCGACTATCATATAAGTTTCGATTTCGTCAAGTTCCACGTCGCGAACCGTCACGGTACTGCCAATCGTAACTTTGTCCGTGTTCACCGCCGATTGAATTATTTCGCTGTTGCGGAGTTTCGCTTCAAGCTCGCTTATCTCGCCTTCGAGACGCCCTTGTTCATTTTTGGCGTCGTCATACTCGGAATTTTCGCTAAGATCGCCCAAAGCTATCGCCGCCTTGAGCCGTTCGGAAATTTCTATGCGACGAACGCTTTTCATATAGTCCAACTTCTCGACAAGCTTATCATAGCCGTCTTGAG
>CAMNEX010000070.1 GCA_946536825.1 uncultured Selenomonadales bacterium
CATATTACGCGGCGTATTTTTCAAAGCGCACGGAAGAATTTGACGCCAACGAAGTTATCAAAGGTCAGCAATACATTAAGCGCAAAATTGACGAGTTGGAGCTTTTGGCGGACGAGCGCAAGTTGGACATAAAGGAAAACGATCTCCTTGACGATTATCAAGTTGTTTACGAATATTTTCTGCGCGGCTTTACCTTTGAGCGCGTTAATCTTTACGAGTCGGCGGCTGAGGATTTTATTATAAAGAAAAATTCTTTGCTCATGTCGCTTAGTTCGCTTGTCGGAGTAAGTCCTGCGGCGGCAAAGGGAATTGTCGAGGCGCGAGCGGCGGGAAAATTTTTTTCTATTGACGATTTAAAATCCCGCGCAGGTTTGAATAAAACCAGCCTTGCCGCCTTGAAAAGCCACGGTTGCTTGAAGGATTTACAGGAAAGCAATCAGTTGAGTTTGTTTTAAAAATATTTGCCGAAAAATTTAAAGCCCCGGAAAATTTCCGAGGCTTAATTTTTTTTGTTGAAAAGTTAAAGCTCCGAAGTTTTCTCCGGAGCTGAAATTTCTTTATGGAGCCTACTGTCAGACTCGTTTCAATCCACACACTCCCGTTATAAGAGTGGAGCCGACTGTCAGACTCGAACTGACGACCTGCGCATTACGAATGCGCTGCTCTACCAACTGAGCTAAGTCGGCGGTTGAATAAATTCAACGCGCTAACTTATAGCACTTTAATTGCCGCATGTCAAGAATTTTTTTTTAGCTGCGAAATTCTTCGGGACGTTCACTGAAAAATTTATGACGCCACAACAAAACTTTGACGATTCTTTCTGCCGCGTGTCCGTCGCCGTAAGGACTGCGAGCCTCCGCCATTTTTTTATACTCCGCCGCGTCCGTGAGCAAAACTTTTGCCGCGCCGTAAACTTTTTCGCGATTGGTGCCGATTAATTTTACCGTGCCCGCGTCCAAAGCTTCGGGGCGTTCGGTCGTGTCACGCAAAACCAAAACCGGTTTACCAAGTGCGGGAGCCTCCTCCTGAACGCCGCCCGAATCCGTCAAAATCAACGTCGCCCGATTCATTAAATTTGCAAAAGGTTCATAGTCAAGCGGATCTGTCAAGAAAACTCTTTCCAGACCGCCCAATTCCTCTCGGACGACTTCGCGGACTTTGGGATTTTTATGAACGGGGAAAATTATTTCCACGTCGGGAAATTCTTCGACCAAAGACTTTAACGCCTTGTAAACCTGCCGCAAAGGTTCGCCCAAATTTTCGCGGCGGTGCGTCGTCACGAGGATAATTTTTTTATCGTCGTAGTCAACGCGCCCAAGTTCATTTGAAAATTTAAAATCTGCGCGGACGGTTTTATAAAGCGCGTCGATAACGGTATTGCCCGTCACGAAAATTTTATCGGAGTCGACGCCCTCGCGCAGGAGATTATTTTTGGCGGTTTCTGTCGGAGCAAAATTTAAATCGGCAAGCGAGCCGGTCAAGCGGCGATTCATTTCTTCGGGATAGGGCGAAAATTTATTTCTCGTGCGGAGTCCCGCCTCGACGTGTCCGACTTCGATTTGATGATAAAAAGCCGCCAATGCGCCCGCAAAAGTCGTAGTCGTGTCGCCGTGTACCAAAATCACGTCGGGAGCCGCCGCGCTCAAAACTTTGTCCAATCCCAAAAGTGCGCGGCTTGTTATGTCAAAAAGCGTTTGCCCTTCCGACATTATGTTTAAATCGAAGTCGGGACGAATATCGAAAAGCCTCAAAACCTGATCGAGCATTTCCCGATGTTGCGCCGTGACTGCGACTTGCGATTCTATTTCGGAAGGAAATTTGCACAGCTCCAAAATCACCGGAGCCATTTTTATTGCTTCGGGGCGCGTGCCGAATATCGACATGACTTTTAATTTTTTCATGAGTATCACCTAATTTGCGGGGCGAGCTATCCCCAATTTTCTCACGCCGTAAATTATCGCCGTGATTACTACCAACAAAATCAGCGCGGCAATTTGTCGGCTGACTGCTGTTAAAGCTATCGCGCTCAAGCCGAACAACGCGCTTATAACGTACATTAAAAGAACTGCTTGGCATTGCGTAAAGCCGACGCTTAAAAGTCTGTGGTGCAGATGTCCTTTGTCTGGTTTGAAAATCGGGACGCCGCCGCGCACTCTCCTGACGATTGCGAAGGTTGTATCCAAAATCGGCAAGCCCAGCGCGAAAATCGGGACGATAAGCGCGATTGTCGCCACGGATTTAACCGCACCCGTCACGGAAATTCCCGCGAGCATAAAGCCCAAAAACATTGAGCCTGTATCGCCCATGAAAATTTTCGCGGGGTGGAAATTGTATTTCAGAAAGCCGACTGACGCGCCCGCTATTGCCGCCGTTATCACCGCGACCAAAATAAAATTCTGTTCGAGCGCGATGAGCAAAATTGTAAACGACGCTATCGCCGCAACGCCCGCCGCCAATCCGTCAAGCCCGTCGATTAAATTTACCGTGTTCGTTAAACCGACAAGCCAAAACATTGTCGCGGGTATTGCGAACCACTCAAGATAAATGTAATCGCCGAAAGGATCTGTCACGAAATCTATTCGCACGCCGAAGCCCAACACCAAAACCGCCGCCGCGCCGATTTGCCCCAGCAATTTCAATTTCGCGGGGAGATTTTTGTAATCGTCGACAAGTCCGAGCGCGACTATTAAACTGCCCGATAAAACCAATCCGACAGTTTCGTTTATCAATTCGTCGTTGAGGTTAAAGTGCGCCGCAAAAAAAATTATCGCCGCCATGAATCCTGCGTAAATTCCGAGCCCGCCGATTCGCGGGACGGGTTTTTTATGAACTTTTCGAGCGTTCGGCGCGTCCATTGCTCCTGTCTTTTCCGCAAAAAAAATTACCGCCGGCATGACAAGTAACGAGACAATCATTGCGACCGCGAACGCCCAAACATATATTGGCATTTAATTTACCGTCCTGTTTAAAATTTTATGCAAGAATTGTACAACAGCGGCTAAAACTCGTCAATCACGGCTTAATAAAATTTTAATAAAACATTGCGGCAGAAAAAATTTTTGTGTACAATGTACGGGCTATTCGATAAAACTTGCGGGAGGTGATAGGTTGCGAAAAGACAAGCGGCGGGCGGACGAAATGCGCGAAGTTTTTTTGGAGCGGCGGGCGCAAAAATTTCCCGCGGGCTCGGCTTTAATTGAAATCGGAAATACAAAAGTTATCTGCGCGGCGACGATTGAAGACAAAGTTCCGACATTCCTAAAGGGAACGGGAACGGGTTGGCTCAATGCGGAATATTCAATGCTCCCCGGCGCGGCGGCGGAACGCATTACCCGCGAGCGTTCAAAATTGAGCGGCAGAACAATGGAAATTCAGCGGCTGATAGGTCGAGCCCTCCGCGCAGTGACAGATTTATCGACGATTGGCGAGCGCACGATAATTATTGATTGCGACGTTTTGCAGGCGGACGGCGGCACGCGCACGGCGGCAATAACCGGAGCTTTTGTCGCGCTGGTCGAGGCTTGCGAAACGATTTATAACGTCGGCGAAGTTTTTCCAGTCAAAGATTTTGTCGCGGCAATTTCGGCGGGCATTTCTCAAGACGGAGAAAAAATTTTGGATTTATGTTACGAAGAAGATTCACAAGCGGCGGCGGATTGTAACGTCGTCATGACCGGCGCGGGCGAACTGGTCGAAGTTCAGATAACCGCCGAGAAAAAACCGTTTACCCGCTCGCAATTCAATGAACTTTTGGATTTGGCGCAACGCGGCATTGAGGAATTAATTTCACTGCAAAAAGAAGCACTCGGCAGAAATTTGGTTTGGCGCGTTGGCAGGATTGGTTAAATTTTTAATCGTTGTCAAAGTTTTTAAAACGATTTAAGAGGGGAGGATAAAACTATGAAAAAAATTGTGCTCGCGTCGAAGAATTCAGATAAAGTCAGAGAAATGCGCCTCGCCCTGAAAGATTTACCTGTTGAAATTTTATCGCTTGCCGACTTCGCCGAAATTCCCGACGCCGTGGAGGACGGCGCGACTTTTGAAGACAACGCGCTTATTAAAGCAAAATTTTTTCGCGAACAAACGGGGCTCGCTTGCCTTGCTGATGATTCGGGGCTTGAAGTCGACGCGCTTGACGGATCGCCCGGCGTCTATTCTGCGCGATTTGCGGGTTGGCACGCCAACGACGCCACAAATAATCAAAAACTCCTTGCCGAGCTGAAAAAAATCGGCGCGGCGGAGTCAACGGCAGCTTATCGTTGCGCCTTGGCTTTTGTCGACACCGACGGCACGGAAATTTTGACAAGCGGCAAGATAAGCGGCAAAATTAAAACCGTCGCCAAAGGTAGCGGCGGCTTTGGGTATGATCCTTATTTTTATATCGACGCAAGTCGAACAATGGCTGAAATTTCTCCCGCGGAAAAAAATAAAATCAGCCATCGAGGTGAGGCTCTCCGACAAATGATTTTGAAGTTAAAGGAGCGTTTCCTGTGAAGATTGGTCTTATAAGCGATACTCACGGGAATTGGTCTTCGATTGATCAAGCAGTAAGTATCGCGCAAAATATGGATATGTGGCTTCATATGGGCGATTGCACGCCCGATGCCGAGTATTTGCAATCATTATTGGATGTTCCGGTTTACGGCGTGGCAGGTAATTGCGATTGGCCGACAGCAAACAGTTGCTACGAACGCATTGTTGACGCCGAAGACCACAGAATTTTTATCACGCACGGACATAATTACGGCGTCCGTTACACACAAGAATATATCATGGAGGCGGCGGAGTCGCAAAACGCCGACATTGCGGTTTACGGGCATACGCACATTGTTGAATACCTCATGGGACCGCCGATTATTTTAAATCCCGGCAGTGCGTCGCGTCCGCGTGACGATACTCGCGGCTCCTTTATGGTTATGGAACTCGAACGGGGCTCCGACCCGCGAATTACCGTCGTCCGTATCAAACACAGATAAATTTAAAAAGGAACCGGAAAAAATCCGATTCCTTTTTTTGTCGCCGTTTATCGTTCAATTATTTTTCAAGCGAAACTTTTTTTGTATTGAAGACAAAATTTTTATCTTCAAAGCCGATTTCGACCGTGTCGCCTTCCTTGACCGCGCCCGAAATTATTTTTTTGCTGAGCTCCGTTTCAACAGTGTGAGTTAAAAGGCGTTTAAGCGGTCGCGCTCCGAAGTTAGCATCAAAACCCTTTTCCGAAAGCGCGGTAACAGCTACGTCCGTCCACGTGAGCTTGACATTGATTTGCTTTTCGAGACGTTCGCTGAGATTTTTGAGCAGAATTTCGGCGATAGCTTTGACTTGCTCCTTCGCCAGCGACTTAAAGACGACAATGTCATCAATACGATTCAAAAATTCGGGGCGGAAATGATCCTTCAGCAGATTTTTAATAATATTCTCCGCCTCAATAAAATCTTTGTTGGTTATAAAGCCGATTTTTGCGCGTGTAAGAATTTCCTGCGAGCCGAGGTTGCTTGTCATGATAACGATTGTATTTTTGAAATTTACGACGCGCCCTTTACCGTCGGTTAATCTTCCGTCGTCGAGAATTTGCAAAAGCACGTTGAAAATATCCCTGTGCGCTTTTTCGATTTCATCAAGCAAAATGACGCTGTAAGGGCGGCGGCGAACGGCTTCTGTAAGTTGCCCGCCCTCGTCATAGCCGACATAGCCCGGAGGCGCACCGATTAACCTTGCGACAGTATGCTTTTCCATGTATTCGGACATGTCGACGCGAATAATACTGCGTTCATCGTCGAAAAGAGCCTCGGCAAGTGCTTTGGCGAGTTCTGTTTTGCCTACACCCGTCGGACCGAGGAAAATAAACGAGCCGATTGGGCGATTGGGATCTTTGATACCTGCGCGGGCGCGGAGGATAGCCTCGCTGACGACTTTAACGGCTTCGTCCTGTCCGACAACGCGTTCATGCAAAGTATCTTCCAGGTGCAAAAGTTTTTCGCGTTCACCCGTCAACATTTTGGCGAGCGGAATACCCGTCCAACGGCTGACAACCTTTGCAATATCTTCTTCGCCGACTTCTTCCTTCAAAAGTTTATCGTCCTTATTCTGCGCGGCAATTTCCTCCTCAAAATTCTTTAAGGTGTTCATGAGTTGCGGGAGTTTGCCGTATTTTAATTCCGACGCCTTTTGCAGATTGTAAGCGCGTTGCGCCTCCTCGATTTCGTTGTTGACGGCGTCAATCTCCTTTTTAATCGCCCGCACGCGCAGGATAGATTGCTTTTCCGCCTCCCATTTGTCGCGAAGAACTTTTTCCTTGTCCTTAAGCTGGGAAATTTCTTCGGCAATGGATTTTAATTTTTCCTTGGACGCGGCGTCGGATTCTTTCTTTAAAGCTTGTTCCTCAATTTCGAGTTGCATAATTTTGCGGCGCGTTTCGTCAATCGGCGCGGGAAGTGATTCAATTTCTGTGCGAAGTTTCGCTGCCGCCTCGTCCATTAAATCAATCGCCTTATCGGGCAAAAATCTGTCGGAAATATATCTGTCGGAGAGTGTCGCCGCGCTGACAAGTGCCGCGTCGCGAATTCTTACGCCGTGATGAACTTCGTAGCGTTCCTTTATCCCGCGCAGAATTGTAATCGTGTCCTCAACGCTGGGTTCTCCGACCATGACGGGCTGAAAACGGCGTTCAAGCGCGGTATCCTTTTCGATATATTTTCTGTACTCGTTTAAAGTTGTCGCGCCGATACAGCGAAGTTCGCCGCGGGCGAGCATCGGCTTTAAAATATTTCCCGCGTCCATTGCGCCTTCCGCCTTGCCTGCGCCCACGACCGTATGAACTTCATCGATAAAAAGCAAAATTTGTCCTTCGGATTTCGTAATTTCATTGAGCACGGATTTAAGACGCTCCTCAAATTCACCGCGGAATTTTGCGCCGGCAATGAGCGAGCCCATATCCAGTGCGTAAAGCGTTTTATTTTTTAAAGATTCGGGAACGTCGCCCGCAACAATGCGTCTGGCGAGTCCTTCAACGATAGCCGTTTTGCCGACGCCCGGTTCACCGATGAGCACGGGATTATTTTTCGTTCTGCGACTTAAAATTTCAATCGTTCTGCGAATTTCTTCGTCGCGCCCGATAACCGGGTCAAGCTTGCTTGCACGAGCGGCGGCAGTTAAATCGCGCCCGAACTTTGCAAGGCTTTGATAAGTTTCTTCAGGATTTTCGCTCGTGACATTTTGTTTGCGATGTTTTTTAATCGCCGCGTCGATTCTGTCTTTGCCGAGTTTAAATTCTTTTGAAATGTCCTGAAGTTCCTTTTTGCCGTCAGTGACGAGCGCAAGGAGCAAATGTTCCGTGCTGATAAATTCGTCTTTCATGGACGCCGCATATTCCCGCGCCTTGCCAATGACGCGAGCCAAGTCAATGCCCATTGCTAAACGCTCCTGCCCTTTGACTTGCGGAATTTTATTCAGCTCCGCCTCCAACTTGACTTTTAGCATTGGCAAATCGGTTTGACATTCTGCAAAAATTGTCGCGAGCAATCCTTCGGGCTCCTTCGCGAGCGCAAGCATTAAATGCAACGAATTAAATTCTTGATGATATTTCATTGCGGCAAGCTGTTGCGCCGCCTGAAGGGCTTGCTGGGCTTTTGTCGTGTATTTTTCTCCTGCCATAATCTATCACTCCAAATCGGTTGAATTCTTTTTTACGACACAAATAATAATCTCAAAAAATCAAAATGTCAATACGTCAAAGAAAAAAATTTAAGCGTCCAATTTTTGGAGATATAGACAGTAAAAAATTTTTTGTTTATAATTCGGGGCGTGGAAGATTTAACTTTCTGAAAATTGGAGGGGGCTTTTTAATGAAAGGCGGCAATAAACCAATTTACGTTATCGGGCACAGAAATCCCGACACGGATTCAATTTGCTCGGCTATCGGCTACGCGCATTTGAAACAATCCCGCGGAGTAAATGCGGTTCCGGCTCGTTGCGGCAAAATCAACAATGAGACAAAATACGCGCTGGAATATTTCAAGGTCGAACAGCCGTTGCTTTTAACCGATTTATATCCCCGCGTCAAAGATGTCGCGCTTGAGTGCAAAACCGTCGTCCGTCAACACGACACGCTCCGCCATTTGGGCGAAGTCATGCGCAAAAGCGAATTGCAATCCGTGCCCGTCACAGATAGCGGCGGCGAACTTGTCGGCATAGTTACTGTTGGCGACTTGGCGAAAAGATATTTTCTTGAACTCGGACTGCAAAGCCTTGTTGATCTGCGCGTCCGTTATCGCGACATAATTCAGGCGACCGACGCAAAAGTTTTGGTTTCCGGCAACGAAAACGACCTTATCGAAGGCAACGTCGTAATCGCGGCGGGCAGTGCCTTTTCGACAATCAGTATCCTAAACAAAAAAGATATTGTCATTGTCGGCGACAGGAGCACCGAAACTTTGCTGAAAATTCTTGAATGCGGCGTTTCAACGCTTATCGTGACTTTGAACAGCAGAATAGGTGCCGAAGTTTTGGAGGAAGCCGAAAAACGCGGCGTCTTTGTGCTGTTGACGCCCTATGACGCTTACACGGTCGGGCGTTTAATCAATCAGTGCGTCCCGATTCGCAGAATCATGAAAGCCAAACCCGTTTGCTTTCGCCCAATGGATTTGCTCAGCGATATTAAAGGCGTCATGGACGAACACCGTTACCGCAGTTATCCTGTCGTCGAAAACGGAAAATTGGTCGGTTTGGTCAGCGCGGACGAAATTATGTTGCCCGAACGCGAAAAGGTTATCCTTGTCGACCACAACGAGCGCGGGCAGGCGATTGAGGGCATTGAAGACGCAAAAATTATAGAAATTATAGACCACCACAGACTTGGCGGCGTCCAAACTTCGGAGCCGATTTATATTCATCAAGAGCCCGTCGGTTGCACATGTACAATCGTCGCGAATATGCATTGGCATCAAGACGTTGAAATTCCGCCGTCAATCGCGGGGCTTTTGCTCAGCGCGATTATTTCCGACACGGTTTTATTTAAATCGCCGACTTGCACCGCTTACGACAGAAAAACCGCCGAACGCCTTGCCGACATTGCGGGTGTCAACCTCAAGGAATACGGTTTGGCAATGCTTAGAGCCGGCGCGGGTATCGGAGACAAGACTCCCGCCGAAATTGCCAAAAACGACCTCAAGGAATTCAAAATCGGCGATTATCGCATTATCGTCAGCCAAATTTCCGTCATGGATCCGAAAGAAATTCTGGACATTGAAAATCAGATTATCGACTTCATGAAGGAAAATTGCGAGCGCGAAGGTTTCGACATGCACCTTTTAATGGCGACGGATATTTTGGAAGAGGCGACTTATCTGCTTTACGCGGGCTCGCCCAAAACTTTAATCGGCGAAGCGTTCAAGAAGGACGCGAGCGGCACGCATGTTTATTTGCCGGGCGTCATGAGCCGCAAGAAACAAGTTATTC
>CAMNEX010000071.1 GCA_946536825.1 uncultured Selenomonadales bacterium
AAGAAATTCCCGCTGTAGTTGAAGAAACTCCCGCGGTTGAAGAAATTCCCGCTGTCGAGGAAACTCCCGCAGTCGAGGAAACTCCTGCGGTTGAAGAAACTCCCGCTACCGAAGAGGAACAAAAAATTGCGGCAATGACCAAGCAAGCGGAAGGTTTAAAAGCGGCACTCCAAAAGGCAAAGGCAAATCAGCAAACGGAATCGGCTCCGCAACGTAAACACGTCGAAAAGGCTGTTGATGAACGCCGTCGCAGAGTATTGCTCGGCAAGCACGCGACAAAAACAATCACGGCGGAAAGCGGTACCCTCGTCGTTGAGGCTGGCGCGGAAGTTACCGAAGAAGTTCTTCAGCGCGCAAGACTTTCAAACAAATTTATTGAACTGTCAATGAATGTACAATGATTATAAAAACCTCCCGCACGGTTATGAGCCGCGTCGGGAGATTTTTTTGTTCAAATGATTTGTGCAAAGCCCGCACATTTTATATAATCATAATGCAGAAAAATTTTTCGGAGGGCGCGGCGATGACAGAAAAAATCAGCTTAAGAAAACAGAAAAAACTTCAGGCTCGGCAAAAAATTTTACTCGCCGCAGCAAACCTGTTTGAAAATCAAGGTTTTGCAAACACGTCGATAGCGGGCATAATGCAGGCGGCGGAATTGGGCGTCGGAACTTTTTACAATTACTTCAATTCAAAGGAAGAAGTTTTGCTGACGTTGGCAAAAATTTTGCGCGAGGAAGTCGAAGAAAATATTTCGGCGGCGGGCAAAGTCAAACAATCGTCATTTGAACTTTTGGAGCTGTGTTGCGTGTGCACGGCAAAGGTAATCGACAAAAACCGATTTATTCTGCCGCTTTTTATCAGCGCAAGCGAACACTCCGACAAGCCCGAACAAATTTCACAGAGCCTTTCGCCGGGTTTCGGAGAAATGTTTGAGGAAATAATTCTGCGCGGGCAAGAGCGCGGAGAATTCCGCAACGACGTACCAACAAATATAATTTCGGAAATGATCCACTCGATTTATCAAACGACGGCGTTCAGCAAATTGGAAATTTCGTTTCAGGAAAATATTCGGCTCAAGATAAAAATTTTGCTGGACGGAATAAGAGCCAAAGGAGAAAATTTTTTATGATAAGCGTAACGAAGTTGCTTTTTGCTGATAATTATTTCGGTGATACTCTGCGTTATACAAAGGACGCGCACAAAATGAAAAACGGCGCGGCGAAATTGCAAAAGCTGTTCCGCCGCTTTTAAAGCGGCAAAATATTCGGCTCAAGATAAAAATTTTGCTGGACGGAATAAGAGCCAAAGGAGAAAATTTTTTATGATAAGCGTAACGAAGTTGCTTTTTGCTGATAATTATTTCGGTGATACTCTGCGTTATACAAAGGACGCGCACAAAATGAAAAACGGCGCGGCGGCGGGCATGGGTCCCGTTGTTGTGTGGAATTCAACGCGCACTTGCAATTTAAAATGTCGGCATTGCTACATGAATTCGGATTCACGCAAATATAAAAATGAACTTTCAACCGACGAGGCTAAAAAATTTATCGACGAACTTGCCGACTTCAAAGTTCCGGTGCTTTTGTTTTCGGGCGGCGAACCGCTTATCCGTCCGGATTTTTTTGAGCTCGCCGCTTATGCCGCAGAAAAAAAAGTCCGTCCGACACTCTCGACGAACGGCACTTTGATAACCCGCGAAATCGCGCAGGAAATTAAAAATATTGGCGTCGGCTACGTCGGCATTTCGCTTGACGGTTTGCAAGAAATCAATGATAAATTTCGCGGCGTCGAAGGAGCTTTTCAAAGGGCAATGCGCGGCATAGAAAATTGCGTGGCGGTCGGTCAGCGCGTCGGGCTTCGCTTCACGATTAATCATCACAACTTCGAGGAGCTTGATAAAATTTTCGACTTCATAGAGGCGGAAAAAATTAATCGCGTGTGTTTTTATCACTTGGTTTATTCGGGGCGCGGCAGTCAAATGCTTGATGAGGACGTTACGCCCGAAGAGTCGCGGCAAGCTATGGATACAATTATCCGCCGCACGAAAGATTTTGCCGCCCGCGGACTTTCCAAAGAAATTTTGACTGTTGACAATCACTGCGACGGCGTTTATATGTATCTCAAAGCCCTTGCCGAAGGCGACGACAAAACCGCCGCGCAGATTAAAAAATTTATCTCAATGAATGGCGGCAATCGTTCGGGCATTGCATTTGGCGAAGTAGACCCGCTTGGCTACGTTCACCCTGACCAATTTACTCAACATCACACTTTCGGAAACGTCCGCGAAAAAAAATTTGGCGACATCTGGACGGATTTAAGCAATCCCATTCTCGCGGGGCTGAAAAATCGCAAGCCGCTTTTAAAAGGTCGTTGCGCCAAATGTAAATTTCTTGACAACTGCAACGGCAATTTCCGCACGCGAGCCGAAGCCGTCACGGGCGATTTTTGGGCGTCCGACCCTTCGTGTTATCTTACAGATAAAGAAATTTTCTAATATAAAAAAGCCTTCTAAAATAATCACAGAAGGCTTTTTTTTCGTCTTAACCGGAAGTCATTAATAACAGGCTTGAATTTTATCGATAAGTTTTTCGGTGCTCTCAAGCAGTTGAGTTAGCTTTTTGTTGGCAGAATCAAAATTTATCGCCGTTTTATGCAACTCGTCAATTCCGGCTTCGCATTCGGCAATAAGCGGATCGACGTTTGCGCCAATCCACTGCTTTGCAGAAGTGACAAGTTGTTGACTTACGTCTTCCGCCACGTTGTTAAAAAGCGCGATACTTTCCTTGCGAATTTTTAATTGTTCGGCGGCTTGTTCCTCCAGCTCGCGATTCTTTTTGACAACAGAATAAATGCTCCACACCGTGCCGAGTACAGAAATAGCCAAGCCGATTTTCCCGGCGTTTTGAGAAATAAAGCCGGCGATTTTGTTCATTGTAGTTGGCGGCAAAGTTACGGTTTTCGGAACGGTCGTCGTTATGGTATCGGTGAAAGTATTTCTGACAAGGAAATTGACGCCGTCATTGACTTTTGAGCCGACAAGTTTAGAAAAAGGACCGATTTCGCTGGCCAAGGCGGCAGTGGTAGCCGCGTCCGCCACTTTGCCGAGAATGTTTCCCGCAACTTCACCAAATGCGCTCGGAACTTCTTTAGTTATCGTTTCCATGATAACGGTTGTTGCGGGTGCGGCAAACTGCGCGGCAACTTTTCCGCCGAAAATTGCAGTCAAAACACCGAGGGTAGCCGTCGCGCCGCCGGCAACCATTCCGCCTGCGGACGCCTCATTTTTTATGCGAGCGGCGATATTTGCATTAACCTGCATAACAAAAGTTGAAGCGTCATAAAGTTTTATATCGTCGTTGACTTTTGAAAGGGAATTTTTTAAACACTCGCCGATTTGAACGCCGTAACGGTCCGCGACATTTGCAATTTTGTCATTTGCGGTTTTGATAATCTCGTCGGCTTCGGCTTGGTTGCCGGAGTTCATAGCTTTATTAACGCTTTCGCGCCCGATGCGATCAATTTCGTTTTTACATTGGTTGGCAATTTCTCTGACTTCGCGCAAGCAATTATTTTTCCCGTCCGCCAAAAGATTTCTCCTGTGGCGAATAGTTTCCTCAAGAGCCGCGGCGTCCTTATCAGCCATGCTCCCCGCAATGGCGGCGCGAATTTGATCGGCGATTGTATAAAGCGGCGCGGAAATTTTTGAGAGAAGATAACGTTCCGAGACGAATTTATTCAGGTTGCCCACGAAAATATTATATCCGCTTCGCTCCATAAGCACCGCTTTAATTTCGGCGTCCCTTTCTTCAAGGGCGGAGAAATAATCTTCCGTGCTCAAAAAAGAAAGATATAAATCCTGCGCCGTGTAGGGTTCAATGACTTTTGTTAAATCGTCGACAATGATTGAGCGTTGCTCGGAGGTGTTGCCGAGGGCTGTTCTGTCCATTTTGTTGACAACCAAAACCATATTGGCGGCGCGTTTCTGTTTTATCGCCAAATTGCGGAAATGTTCACTTGTCAAGCGGTCAAAGCCCTCGTTCGTTATAACAAAAATCAACATTGCGGCGCGGTTTATTTTTTCGTAAGTAATTTTATCGTGGTCGGGGCGCAATTCGGTATGAATTCCCGGAGTGTCAATAATTTCCAGCCCGTTCCAAGAATAAGCCTGCGCGGCTTGCGTCGTAATTTTCGCGCCGATTTCCACATCTGCGCCCGTGAGCATTTTTACGATAGAAGATTTACCTGCGCTGTATTGCCCGACAAAAACCAATTTGACGGCGGCATTGTCGTCCGATAAAGCTTTTGGCAATTTTGATTCATCGCGCCGTAAATTTTTAAATTCGCGACGAACGGCGATTAAAATTTCTTCGCCTTCGCGAGTAAATTCGCTGAATTTGAATTGTTCCATGACTTTACTCCCTTACGATAGGAATTTCGGCAATTTGCTGAGCCAACGCCAAATCCGTGTCGTTCACATTTCCTTTGATAACAAGGACAACGGCGGCTTCGGAATGCGCTTTATCGCTGAAAGGAAACTTCACGACGTAAAAATCGCAACCGAGAATTTTTTTTACAGCTTCGGGTTTTTCTGCCTGAAGAATCGGGAGATAAACAAATTTATTTCCCAATATATCGGAAAGTTTTTCGGCGTCAATGTCAAGGTTATCCGTGACTACCAAAAATTTTTCGCCGGGGACACGCGCCAGAAATTTCACGCCCGACATAAGATATTTAACGCCGGTAAAAATGCCCGCGTGCCTGGAAAAGTTCACTGCCTCTTTGACGTTATCCAACTTCACATTAGTTATCTTTTGATTTATGGAGCCGAAATTTTTCTCTGCGCGGGAAAATAATTTTTTCGCTCCGCCGAACAAAGCCGAAAATTTTCCGCTATCCTCAACCGTTTCGGTCGCTTCAACGGCGGCGTCGTCAAGCTTGTTGTTCTGTGAATATTCGACGGCGTTTGACAACAAATCAATATTCAAATCGTTAAATTTCTTGCCGAGCACCAAAGCCAATTTTGTTTGAATATCGCCGAGTTTCGCCAGCATGTGCGCCATATCACCCAAAGTTTTTCCGAATTTATTTATATCTTCCCTGATAATTTTTTCATTTATAATTTTAACAACGCCGGCTTGCATTTCGTCAATCATTTTATGGCTTGGCGCGGTAAGATCCTTAATCATCTTCGCTTTTGCCTCGCGAATTTTTTCCTGCTTATCCGTAAAAAAGCTTGCGCCGATGCCCAGAGCAATGGCAGTCGCTATCCCGACGGGACCGAGCAAAACTAAGGGAACGCCAACGACCGCCGCGCCTATTTGAGCACCGGTTTTATAGTCGGTTATCTCGCCGAAATCCATTGAATTCAAATCCATTTTCCCTTGCGAAAAAGAGTAATTCAATTCCTGCATTAATTCCCCGCTCAAATTTCGACGTTTGCTATTGCACTCCTCGACAAGCTCCTGCAAAAGAATTCCATACCTGTACGGAAAATCTAATTCTTCAACGCAACGTTGCCAATTAGCACCGGCGTTTTCGTCCTCGTAATGTTTCTCGGCAAATTCTTCAATCTCTCTATCCAACAACGCTTTAAAATCGTCGTTGCGCCGGAGAATTTTTGCTTTAGTGCTTTGAATAAATTCCGAACGCCATTTATCAAATTGAGCCTGCTTATTGCGCCAAATGCCGCTTTCCTTTAAAGTCTCGCCGGCGCGTTTGTAAATTGCGCCGATAATTTTTTCCATGGGAACGGCTATGCTGTCGATGAAAGTTTTGACGCGCAGAAATTTTCCGTCGCGGCAGACTTTTTCAATAATGAAATTTTCTACCTGAGGAAAATTGCTTGCCCGATAAATTTCTATGTCATTGCCGCGTTCCGGTTGCGCTTGAAATGCGGCGTTCAAATGCGTATACACAAAAGGAATTTGTTGCCACTCCTGATTGAATTTGGCGGCAAAATCTTTGAACTGTTCGCAAATGGCGTCCAATCTTTTTGTGTCGGCTAATTTCCTTTGCAAATCCCTCATGGCGAGTTTCTTTTTGGCAATATCGAAGGACATTTTCACGTTGATAATTCCCAGAACCGGTTTGCCGAGCCTGCGAAGTTGAGCGAGCGCATTAGCTTCGCCCGCTTGCGGAGCGTCGTCAGTCAGCAGGAACAAAACCAAATCGGCTGACTTTGCCGCTTCAAAAGCAACTCTGTCATCTTCTTCGCTTTCAAAGGAGCAAACGCCCGGAACGTCGATAATTTTTAAACCATTCCAATAATACGAACGAACGTCAAGAGTTGTGCGTTGTGCGCCCTTGCCGATTGATTTGCCGTCGCCATGCGTGAGAGTTTCCATAAGCGTGGATTTTCCAACCATTGTTCGCCCGTAGATAACGATAGAAAATTCTTTTTGCTGAGCGTGCAACGCGATAATATCCTTGCCGATATCTTCCACGCGAGTTTTCAACAAAGCAAGGGCGTTTATTTGTTTATCAATGACGGAAGAATTTTTCACGAGAGACAATTCATTTTGTTTGCGTTGTGCCTCCGTGATTTTTTTTTCTTCCTCGCGCAGAGTGTCGCGAATTTCTCCGTATTTCTGCGCGGCGAGTTGATAGCCTTTTTCCGCGTGTTTTTGACATTGCAAAAGCTCGGCTTTTATAGAGTCGGCGTTATCCAAAAAATATCACCTCCAAAAATTTTGGCATGAAAACGAACTTTAAAAAGTATATCAGTTATTTTTAGGCGTTTCAAGGGAATTGCTTTTTTTATAAACCGCGTTTGAAGGCGCAGGATTTAGAAAAAATTTGGCGAAAGTTTGTTGCAAATACCGCATTGATATTGCGCAAGTTATGTTAAGATTTTTTTGAACTTATTTATTGCTTGCGCGGGAAAAGGGAGAAAGGAGCAAAAAAAATTCCTAACTCCTCATTCCTAATTCTAATTGAATCAAGGAGGGGCGGAAATTGGAAAAAAGGGAGAGTTTATGGGAAGCATATCTTAAGCGCGGCTTGAGTCGTCGAAGCTTTTTAAAAGGTTGCGTCGCGCTGACATCGCTTATGGGATTCAGCACGGATATGTTCTCGAAAGTCGTGGAGGCGGCGGAAACAAAGCCGTTGCCTGTAGTCATTTGGATTCACGGACACGAGTGCACGGGTTGCGACGAATCCTTCATACGTTCGGGCGCACCGCTCGCGTCGGACGTCATTTTATCGTCAATCGCGCTGGAGTATGATCATTTGCTAAGCGCGGCTTGCGGAGCTCCTTTCGAGGCGCACCTTGACGAAACCATTGCCAAATACAACGGGCAATATATCCTCGCGGTTGAAGGCGCGATTGCCACTCGCGATAGCGGCGTTTATTGCATGTCGGGCGGACATACTTTTACGCATTTGCTTGAGAAGGCGGCAAAAGGCGCGGCGGCGATTATCGCTTACGGCAGTTGCTCGGCTTATGGCGGAATTCAGGCGGCGAAACCCAATCCGACAGGCTCGGCGGGAATTGAACATTTTGTCGGAGGAAAACCTGTCGTCAAAGTTCCCGGCTGTCCGCCGATTCCCGAAGTCATGACGGGCGTCGTTATGCATGTCGCGTTGTTCGGAACGATTCCGCCTGTTGACGGCGACGGGCGTCCGAAACAATTTTACGGCAACAGAATTCATGATACTTGTTATCGTCGTCCGTTCTTTGACGCGGGCATGTTCGCCGAAACTTTCGACGACGCGGGAGCAAAGGCGGGCTGGTGTCTTTACAAGCTCGGCTGTCGTGGTCCGGAAACTTACAATTCCTGCGGCAATTTGCGTTGGTGGCAGGGCATGAGCTATCCGATTCAATCGGGCGCACCTTGTATCGGCTGTTCCAATTCAAATTTCTGGGACGAAGATCCTTTCACGACACGCCTTCCCAAATACGGCAAACTCGGCGACGCCGACAAAATCGGTACGGCTTTGGGCGTCTTGACGGCGGCGGGCGTTGTCGGTCATGCGGTTGCCAGTATCGTTCAGCGCAACCAGCGCGACAATCTTATCGACGAAGAACATCACGATTGATTAGGTTAGTAGTTTAAACCTGTTAAGGAGGAAATTTTATGCAACACGTTGTGGTAGACCCTATCACCAGAATTGAAGGTCACTTGCGCGTTGAAATTTCTGTCGACGAAACGACGGGTACTGTTACCGACGCAATTTCCAGCGGTACGGCTTGGCGCGGTTTGGAACTGATTTTGAGAGACCGCGACCCCCGCGACGCTTGGGCTTATATTCAGAGGATTTGCGGCGTTTGTACGACGGCTCACGCGCTTGCCTCCGTCCGCGCAGTTGAGGACGCCCTCGGCATTTCAATCCCCAACAACGCAAATTATATCCGCAACATCATGGCGGCAACTTTAACTGTTCAAGATCATTTGATTCATTTTTATCATCTTCACGCGCTCGATTGGGTCAGCCCCGTTGAAGCACTTTCCGCCGACCCCGTTAAGACTGCCGAATTGCAAACGGCGGTTTTAAATGCTTATCGGCTTAATTTAAAAGTTCCCGAAGAAGTCGCAACCGAAGCTTATCCGCACGACTTCCCCGCCGCCACGCCGCAATATTTCGCAAGCATTAAAGATAAAGTTCAAGCGATAGTCGCAAGCGGGCAACTCGGAATTTTCGCCGCGCAATGGTGGGATCACCCCGATTATAAACTCCTGCCGCCCGAAGTTCATTTAATGGCGGTTGCGCATTATCTCGAAATGCTAGACAAGCAACGCGAAATTATTACGCCGCATGTTATTTTCGGCGGAAAAAATCCCCACCCGCATTACGCGGTTGGCGGTATGCCCTGTTCCATTTCAATGACGGACGGCAATGCGCCTGTTAATACCGCTCGCCTCGCGATTGTCGACCGCGCTATTAATATGGCTCGCGACCTTATAAACAATTATTATCTGCCCGACCTCGTCGCTATCGGCGTGATTTACGCTAAGGCGGGGCGCGTTGACGGCGGCGGCTTATCTAAAACCCGCGTCCTTGCGTTCGGCGATTATCCGCTGACAGGTTACAAGGGCACTTCCAACGGCGGCGGCTATTTCGAAAATCTGCTTGTCCGTTCAAACGGCGTCGTCGAAGATTTCGGCATGGGCGTTGCTAAGGCGCGTTTCTACGAAGTCAAAGCGGAAGATTTAAAAGCCGACACCGACTTTACCGAGGGCGTTGAGCACGCTTGGTACGAATATCCCGACAACGCCGCGAAAGATTTACATCCCTGGAGCGGCATTACAAAAGACAAATACACCGGACCCAAAACCGGTACTCCGACAATGTGGGAAACTCTCAACGAGGCGGGAAAATATTCCTGGCTCAAAACGCCCAAATGGAAAGGCAAGCTCTGCGAAGTCGGACCGCTCGCCCATTACATTATCATTTACACCAAAGCCGCCAAAGGTTTGCTCCCCGAACCGACTTGGGC
>CAMNEX010000072.1 GCA_946536825.1 uncultured Selenomonadales bacterium
ACTTCAATCCATAAATATGGTTCTTCGCTGAATGTGATTGATGTTAGTCTAGATTCATCGGTGAAAAAACATGCAAACATAGAAACAGAATCTAGAATTGGTGGTATTAATACCACCGTTTACAAAGCAATAGAAACTGTAGACAGATTATTTGTCGACTTCAAGGTTCAGGGTCTCAAGGCTCAGGATCTTATTGACGCTAACAATCCAAGGGAACACGCGCTGATAAATATTAATTCGGCGTATGATGTTCGTGACGAAAAAAATGATGACCCGTTGTATATCCGGATTGAGAGCGAGCCAAAAGTAAAGAACGGCACTGCATGGAGTGGCAATAAGCCTCAACAGATTATAATCAATATAAACGTTTCCAATCTGGCTGACAACAAACGCCCCGTGTTTTTCTATTATGACGGACCTTTGGATTATGGATATATGACAGACCGCGACCCCGTGCCGCTTATTTTGAATCTCAATGAGGATTTTAAAGGTGTCCTGTATATGCCCGATGTGCCTGTCGTGATTAACGGCAACGGACATGTATTCGAGGGTTTCATTATCGCCAAAGAGTTCAGAAAAGCTGATGAATATGTTGCGGCCATAGACGGTGGAAACAGAGTGACGCATACAGTAACCGCCAACGGTAAAACTTATACAACAATATATAAAGTTGACGGTAAAGCACTTAACGTTCAGTCCACTGTGGTAAGCGGCACGGCAAGCGAATTGGGGCATGTGCGCAACAGTGCATTTGGGCTGTCCGGTGCTTCGGCTTTCAGAAAGTTTAAGATAGAGACAGATCTTGAGTTCATGTATATTCAATACGATTCAAGCGGTGTCATGATACCCTTGAGGGAAAGAAACGGCGAAACTTTGATACCGTTATACGACAGCAAGGGCGAGCTTGTGACGGATTGGGATAAAGTAAAATTATACGATAAACCTGCGACCGACAGCACAAGGAAAGAATACGACAAGACGACGACAGAAAGTTCACTTTTTGGAATACCTCTGCTTGATAGTGACGGTAAACCGGTGCCGCTGTATGACGAATACGGAAACACGATATATTTCTGCGACGATTACGGCAGACTCGAAATATCCTACGAAATACTCACGTTGCAAAAATATGACGCCGGCGAACACCAGCCTTACGAGTTCCTGTTTACAAAAGATGACATAGACGAAGCGAACACGGAAGATTGGACGTAAAATTTAATCGCGAAAAATAAAAAAGCTCCCCGACAAAATCGGAGAGTTTTTTTTTATCATTTGCGCCTGCGCGGAGCTTTAACAGAATTAAATTGGCATTGAGCTCTTCTAAAAATAATTCAGCATCGCGCCGACGGATTCAAAGACTGCCGACGCTTTTTTCTTGACAAAATCTTTAGCCGTGGCGACCGTGTAACCGTCGAAACGATTTATCATGGGCAAATCGTTCGATTCATCGCCGATTACATAAACTTCCGCGTCCCAATTCATAATCCGCAGAAGATTTTCCACGCCGACACCTTTATTTATGCCCGCGCTGACAATGTCAAGGCTGTGCGTATTTTTTTGCGCGTAAATCGTCGCGCCGAATTTTTTATTTAAACTTTCCGCCGCCGCTTGCGCCTCCTCCGGCGTTTCAAAATCCAACGCCACTTGATTTATCTTCGGCAACGCCGCTATTTGTTCAACTTCTATGAATTCCAACGGAAATTTCCAGCGTTTCATCTCGCGGAAAACCCACGAAGTCGGCTTTACTTTTGCGCAGTAAACTACCTCCGACGCCTCGAACGCAAAATGTAAACTTTTCGCCGCGAACGGTTCGTTTATCACTTCCAACAAAATCTTTTTCGGGAGTGCCGTCTCGAAAATGATTTTTCCCGCGCCGTCAAAAATTATCGCGCCATTGTCGCAGATCGCGAAATCAAGCTCTAAATTATTTTCCTTTAAATGTTCAATCAGCATTGCATACGCCCGACCCGTCACGATTCCGAATTTATTTCCCGCCGCTCGCCAATTTTTTATCGCGGTTAAATCTTCCGCCGTGATTTTTAAATTGCGAAATAGCGTCCCGTCAAAATCGCTCGCCGCTACTTTAAAAAGTTTTTTTTTAGGCAACTCGTATATCGCTGCTTCCGTCGGGCGGAAATATTTTTTCTCGTCAGAATAATTGCCGATAATTTTTTTTGCGCCGTCCAAAAGTTTCGCGGGCAATGCAACATCGTGCGTCGTGAAATTTGCCACAGTACAAAATCTCTTGTCGCCGAGCGTCCGCGTAAAAATGAAAAGTGCCTCGTTGTTCGGATAAAGTTCCTGATAATCGCCGCCGATTAAAACTTCGCTAGAATTTCTCAACGCGCTCATTTTCTGATAAAAATTCAGAACAGAATCAGAATTTTGCTCCTGAACTTCCACATTGCAAGATTTAAAATCCTCGTGAACCGGCAACCAAGGCTTACCACTCGTGAAGCCCGCATTTTTTGAAGAATTCCACTGCATAGGCGTCCGCGCATTGTCGCGGCTGAACTTCTGAACAAATTTCATAGCCTCTTTATCGTTCAAGCCGTCCGCCCGCGCCAAATCGTAATTTCCTCGCGAAGAAATGTCGTCGTAATCGCCAATCGATTTAAATTTTGTATTATCCAAGCCGAGTTCTTCGCCCTGATAAATAAACGGCGTCCCACGCAGGCTGAAAAGTATCATTGCCAAAGCCTTCGCCGCCAAAATTTTATCTGAGCCCGCAGGGAAAAAGATATTCACCGAGCGCGGGCGGTCATGATTCTCAAAATAAATCGGATACCAACTGTCGCGAGTCGCAATTTGACTTTCCGTCAGAGTTTTTTTCCATTCGCTCAATTTATAAAGCTTAGCCCTGTGCCAAATTTCCGCGCCCTTGTCAAACATGATATTTACGTGGCTGAATTCAAAAAGCATATCGAATACGCCGTTTTCGCCGACCCATTCGCTTAAATTTTCGGGCTGAACGCCGTTAGCTTCCGCCACAGTGAAAATATTTCGTCCGTCGAAGACTTCGCGCTTAAATTCGCGCAGAAAATCCAAAATTCCGGGCGTCGCCGCCGTCATGTTGTGCACCGAACAAGTTCCTTCGGGCGTATCGGGCTCGCCGTCCGAAAATTTTTCGGGCTTTTTTATATAAACTATCGCGTCGATTCTGAAACCGCCGACGCCCTTATCCAACCAGAAATTTGCCGCGTCGTAGAGTGCGCGTCGGACTTCGGGATTTTCCCAATTTAAATCGGGCTGTTGCTTTGCGAACGTGTGCAGATAATATTGCTGCCGTTCCTCGCAAAATTCCCAGGCACTGCCGCCGAAAATTGCCCGCCAATTAGTTTTTTCGTCGCGCCAAATGTACCAATCGGCTTTAGGATTGTTTCGGCTAGATTTCGATTCCAAAAACCATGGGTGTTTGTCGGAACTGTGATTGAAAACTAAATCCATAACAATTTTAATGTCGCGCGCCCGCGCCTCGGCAATTAATTCGTCGAAATCGTCCATTGTGCCGAAAAGCGGATTAATTTCGGTGTAATTCGATATATCGTAGCCGTTGTCGATCATTGGCGAAGGATAAATCGGCGTCAGCCAAATTGCGCCCGCGTCCAAACTCTTTATGTAGTCGAGTTTTTCAATCACGCCGCGCAGGTCGCCCGTTCCGGAGCCGTCAGTATCCAGAAAACTTTTCGGGTAAATTTGATACACGGGCTTTTTCTGCCACCATTTTATTTCAGGCGAGGCGATAACCAAATTAAAAGGATTCGTCACGGCAATGGCAGTTAATGCCGCCGTGCGCTTGATAAATTCCCGTCTGTTCATAAAAAAACCTCCTTCGCGGAGGATTTTACTTTATTTAAAATGCCTTGACAATAATTTTCGTTCCGAGCGGGAATTTTTTATAAAGTTCATGTTCGCGACCGTCCAAGGTAATTTTTAATTGAGTGCCTTTGCCGATTCTCAGCTCCAAATTTTTAAATTGGCGGTTCATGGCGTCAAAGATAAACCAATCGCCGTCGCGAAAAAATTTCCCGTCGCCCGCGTCGAAGGGCAAGCCGACGCCTTGAGATTTATATTTCGTTCGCAACAGAATAAATTCGCCGCCTTTATATTCCAATTCCTCAATGACGGGAGTTTTTTGCACCGAGTGGATAAAATTTATCGTGAGCGGCAAATTTTCCCGCGCATTGACAACCGCGACAATTTCTTTTTCCGTCCCGACGTAAATTTTCGGCTGATAAGTGATAAAAAATAAAAACATCGACGCGAGAGCCGCAAAAAAAATTTTTTTCATGGCGGCAAGTTCCCTCCTGCTTGAAAAGATTTTTAAAGCTGATACAATCTGCGCGGAGTTGATTATATTGCTTGAATATGAATTTATGCGGAATGCGTTAATGGCGGTGCTGTTGGTGACTCCGCTGTTCGGATTGCTGTCGACAATGGTTGTGTCTAATCGAATGGCATTTTTCTCGGACTCGCTGGGTCACGGCGCGTTCACGGGAATAGCGATAGGCGCGTTAATCGGCGTCGGCGCGGAAATATGGGGTTTGCTGGGCTTTTCGATAATTTTTGCGTTGCTGATAACGCTGATAAAAAACAAAACACACGCGGGCGCGGATACGGTAATAGGCGTGTTCAGCTCCACGGCGATAGCCTTAGGCTTGATGATAATGTCGGCGGGCGGGCAGTTCAATAAATTTTCGCGTTTTCTAATCGGCGACTTGCTGAGCATAACAAAAAGCGATTTAGTTTCGCTGACGGCGGTATTTTTGATAGTGCTGATAAGCTGGGCGATTTTGTTCAACAGATTATTGATAATCTCGGTGAATCAGACGCTGGCGCGAAGCCGCGGAATAAAAACGCAGTTAATCGAATCGATTTTTGCAATTTTATTAGCGATAGTCGTCGCATTAAGTATACAATGGGTGGGAATTTTGATAATCAACGCGCTGTTGGTTTTGCCGGCGGCGGCGGCGCGAAATGTAACCAATTCGGTAAAAAGTTATCATGTCTTGAGCGTGATAATCGCGTTGAGTTCGGGCTTAATCGGATTATTTTTGTCATACGAAATAAATTCCGCGGCGGGCGCGACAATCGTAACCTGCGCGGCGGTTGTATATTTCGTAACGCTGATTTTAAAACCGCGATTCATAAAGTAGGAGGAATTTTTTTTGAGCAGAGGATTGGCATTAATTTTTGTAGGAATGGCGGGAATATTCTGGGCAAGTTCGGGCGTCGCGGTGCAAGATTTTTTTATGTATTCGCAAAAAACGGCAATGGAGCTGACGAATATCCGAATGAGCGTTGCGGGCGCGATTTTATTGCTGATAGCGGCATCGCGGCGGAAAAGTTTCAAGTTATCGGCGGGAATTTTGAATAAAAATCCGCGCTTTTGGTTCGACGTAGTGATTTACGGGATAATAGGCGTAGTTTTTATGCAGTTCACGTATTTTCAAGGAATATCGATAGGCGGGGCGGCGGCAACGACGGTAATTTGTTACGCATGCCCGGCAATGGTAGTTTTGTGGGAGAGTTTTTATCACAAAAAATTTCCGAAGCGCGGCGAAGTAATCGCGGTGATTTTGGCAATGAGCGGCGTATTTTTATTGGTCACGGGCGGCAATCCGACAAAATTATTGGTTCCTGTCGGCTGTATCGTTTGGAGCTTGGCAAGCGGCGCGGCATTTGCTTTCAGCGCGATTTATCCAAAACATTTATTTGCAAAAAAAATCGACCCGTACTTTTTGACGGGCGCGGGAATGTTTATCGGCGGACTTTTTACATTTTTGCTGATAGAAGACAAAAACTGGACGGCATTTTTTAATTCGGACGTGATTTTTGACGTGAGCTGGATAATAATTTTCGGGACGGTGGCGGCATTTTTGAGTTTCAACGCGGGCTTGAAATTTTTAACGCCGGAAGAGGCGTCAATCACGGCGACCACGGAGCCCGCCGCGTCGGTAATAATCAGTTGGGCGATTTTCGGAACGGCGTTCGGAGTTGTTGAATCGTTCGGAATAATTTTGGTTTTGTTGGCGATAATCGCGCCTTCCATTGTAAAAAAATAAAGCCCGAAAAAATCTTCGGGCTTAAATTTCGTTCGATATAAAATTCTATCAGAACTGTGCTCGCCGCGCAGGACGATGTTTGCTGAAACAATCGCGACAGTAAACAGGGCGGTCGTTCTTCGGCTCGAACGGAACTTCAGTTTCTTTGCCGCATTCCGCGCAGATAACTTTAAACATTTGCCGATGTTCATCGCCTTCGCGAGAGCGTTTGCGTTTGTCACGGCAGTCGCGGCAACGCTGGGGCTCATTTTCAAAGCCTTTTTCGGCATAAAATTCCTGTTCGCCCGCGCTGAAGATAAATTCTTTTCCGCAGTCCTTGCATACGAGTGTTTTGTCTTCAAAAGCCATAAAAAAATCTCCTTACAAACCAAAAAATTCTATACATTCGATAGGGAAATGCTCCCCGAATCGATACGCGGGAATTATATCATGGTTTACAAAAAAAGCAAGATATATAAATCTAAAGAGACACGCCGCTTGACGTGCCTCCGGAATTTCATTTGGAGCGGGCAATGGGAATCGAACCCACCTCTAAAGCTTGGGAAGCTCTCATTCTACCGATGAACTATGCCCGCGCAACTTTTAAAAATCTATATTGCATTTTCAAAACGCGCAAATTTTAACATCAGCCGGATTATTCGTCAAGCCCGCCGAAATGCAGAATAAAAAATTTTTTGTGATATATCTTTGACGAGCCAACAAATCGCCAAAGCAAAACTTCGGCGCGTCCTTGAAACAAAGATTATTTTTCTGTAAAATTTATTTGAAACTTGACACGGAGGCGAAAAATTTTTGGACAAGAAGATTAGAAATTTTTCAATCATAGCGCACATAGACCACGGGAAATCAACTTTGGCGGACAGGCTGATTGAGATGACCGGCACTGTCGAAAAGCGCGAGATGAACGAACAATTTTTGGACAATATGGAACTCGAACGCGAGCGCGGCATTACGATTAAAGCTCAGACCGTCCGATTAAAATACACGGCAACCGACGGCGAAACGTATCAGCTGAATTTAATCGACACGCCCGGACACGTCGATTTTACTTACGAAGTTTCGCGCAGTCTCGCCGCTTGCGAAGGAGCTTTGCTTGTCGTGGACGCAACGCAGGGCGTTGAGGCTCAAACTTTGTCAAATGTTTATCTCGCGCTTGAACACGATTTGGAAATTGTTCCGGTTATAAACAAAATCGATTTGCCGAGCGCGGACGTTGAGCGAGCTCGCGCAGAAATTGAAGAGACAATCGGGCTTGACGCAAGCGACGCCGTTAAATGTAGCGCGAAGACCGGCGAGGGCGTCGACGAAATTTTAGAGGCGATTGTAAAAAAAATTCCTCCGCCCGAAGGTGACGAGAAAAAATCTTTGCAAGCTCTAATTTTCGATTCTTATTTTGATTCTTACAAAGGCGCGGTCGCTCACGTCAGGATTTTTGACGGTAAAGTTTGCAAGGGCGACAAGCTGAAACTTTTGGCGACGGGCAAAGAATTCGATGCGACGGAGATAGGAATTTTCGCGCCGAATATGACGGAGCTTGACGAGCTCAAGGCGGGCGAAGTCGGATATATTTGCGGCAGTTTAAAGGACGTTCGCGACGTTCGAGTCGGCGACACTATCACAACTTCCGCAAAACCCGCCAAAGCTCTCGCGGGCTACCGTGCGCCCGTGCCAATGGTTTTCTGCGGACTTTATCCTACAGACAGCGTTGACTACGACAATTTAAAAGACGCGCTGGAAAAACTTCAACTCAATGACGCCGCGCTTGTTTACGAGCCGGAAACTTCCGCCGCGTTGGGCTTCGGATTTCGTTGCGGCTTTTTGGGACTTCTGCATATGGACGTTATTCAGGAGCGTCTTGAGCGCGAATATAAATTAAAACTCGTCACGACCGCGCCTTCGGTTGTCTACAAAGTTCATAAAACCAACGGCGAAGTTTTCACGATTGACAATCCCGCCGCGCTCCCGCCGACGACCGAAATTAACTTTATCGAAGAACCTATGGTCAAGGCGACTGTGATTGTTCCTAGCGATTATATCGGCGCGGTTATGGAACTTTGTCGGGATAAGCGCGGCACTTATAAAAGCATGGATTATATCGACAAAACTCGCGTCATGATCGTTTACGAAATTCCGCTCAACGAAATTATTTATGACTTTTTCGACAAGCTGAAATCTTTGACGCGGGGTTATGCGAGTCTCGACTACGAACTTTCCGAGTATAAAGAATCAGACTTGGCGAAGTTGGATATTCTTTTGAACGGCGATTTGATTGACGCGCTGAGCTCGATTGTCCACAGAAGTCGCGCCGCAAAAATCGGACGGATTCTCGCGCTGAAACTTAAACGGATTATTCCCGAACAGCTTTTTGATATTCCCGTTCAGGCGGCAATCGGCGGCAGAATTATTGCCCGCGAGACGGTAAAGGCGCGGCGTAAAGACGTTTTAGCGAAATGTTACGGCGGCGACGTTTCGCGCAAGAGAAAACTTTTGGAAAAGCAAAAGGCAGGTAAAAAGCGCATGAAGGCTGTCGGCAGTGTCGAATTGCCGCAGGAAGCTTTTATGGCTGTGCTGACGGTTGGCGACGACGAATAAAAAAATTTGCGCAATGAAATTGGGAGAAATATTTATGAAAAATTTTTCTGAAGAAGCTGACAGGGAGCGCGTTGAAAAACTTTACAAATTTGAGGCGGCGGCTTGCGAAGAAGGTTTTAAATTAATTGCGGGCGTCGACGAAGCGGGGCGCGGCTCCCTAGTCGGAGCGGTCGTTGTTGGGGCGGTTATTCTTCCCGAAAATTTATATTTGGAACGCCTTGACGATTCAAAAAAATTATCCGCGCATGTCCGCGAAATTTTATACGAAAAAATTATTTCGGCGGCGATAAGTTGGAATTTTGTCTGCGTAGAAGTCGAAGAGATTGACACGCTGAATATTTATCAAGCGACGCTGGCGGGAATGAAACGCGCCGTTTTGGGTTTGGACGTTCAACCAGATTTTGTTTTAACCGACGCCATGAAAGTTGATTTCGGCGAAAAAATTTCTTCTCGTTCGATTGTTCACGGCGACTCGCTCAGTGCTTCCATTGCCGCCGCGTCGATTATCGCGAAAGTTACACGCGACCGCCTCGCTGACGGGTGGGCTTTGACTTATCCGAATTACGGCTTTGAACACAATCGCGGCTACGGCACCAGGGAACATATCGCCGCAATAAAAAATTTCGGAGCTTGTCCGCTTCACAGAAAATCTTTTAATCCCGTGAAAAGTCTTTTAAAATAAAAAAATGCCCCGCCAAAATCGACGGGGATTTTAATTTTTATCGTTGCTGATTTAACTGATAGTGCATTTGCATAAGTTGAAGA
>CAMNEX010000073.1 GCA_946536825.1 uncultured Selenomonadales bacterium
TGGAAATCTTCGCCAAACAGGAAGGTCATCACGGCGTTGTTATCGACGAGCTGTTAAAGAAATACGCGCCAAAAACTTCCGAAACTCCCGCGCAGAAAACTTTTGTTTGCAGTGTCTGCGGTTATGAACATGTAGGCGACGAACCGCCCGCAACTTGTCCGATTTGCGGTCAGCCTGCGTCTGTTTTTAAAGAAAAACCCGCGCAGAAAACTTTTGTTTGCAGTGTCTGCGGTTATGAACATGTAGGCGACGAACCGCCCGCAACTTGTCCGATTTGCGGTCAGCCTGCCTCCGCGTTTAAGGAAAAAGTACAATGAATCGACGCGAATTTATAAAAACGGCAGGCGTAATGACGCTCGGTCTTATGCTTGACGGTCAAAATTTTGTTGAGGCGAGGAGGGCTCCAAAAATGAAAATTTCTGCAGTTAAACTCTTTGACGGCGGCTTTATGATGAAATCGTTCGCTTGCGGCGGCGGCTTGCCCGAAGGAGCGATTAAAGAAGAAAAACTCCGCTCCAGTCTGCAAAATTACGTTATCGACACCGGCAAGGAAATTATTCTTGTCGATACGGGTTTCCCTGCCGAAGAAACTATTCCCGTAACAAAGGACTCCGTGATAACTTTCGGCGACAAGATTAAAGACTACGTCGACGCGCTCAAGGCGGCAGGTTACGAGCCCGATAAAGTTTCAAAAATTCTCATCACGCACAAGCACCCCGACCATACCGGCGAACTTCGCCACTTCCCGAACGCCAAAATTTATATCTCGCGCATTGAAGCCGACGATATGAAATTGACGGGCGATAACGTCGTGCGTACGGATTTTACTGACGGAGCGTATAAAAATTTCGACGCTTGCCAGAAAATCGCCGACGGCGTTTATTATATCTTCGCGCCCGGTCACACCAAGGGCAACAGTATCGTAATCGTTGAGGACGGCGACCTTTCCTACATGATTCACGGCGACGTGACTTATACCGACGAAGCTTTGCTCGAAAATAAATTGTCCGTTGTTTTTGAAGACTTCGCCGCCGCTCGCGACACGCTCAACAGAGTCCGCGCCTTCATAAAGGAAAATAAAACGGTTTATCTTTCGACGCACACGCCGCTTGGCTATGAAAATCTCGCCGCGCAAAAAATAATGGAGCTCCCCGAAATCGAGGAAGCTCCCGTTGCTGAAGAAAAATCCGACGAGCCTAAAGCCGCCGGCGGAACGGTCTGGGTTTGCAGTGTTTGCGGCTACGAACATGTTGGCGACGAGCCGCCCGAATTTTGTCCGCGTTGCAGACAGCCGAAAACCGCGTTTCATAAAAAATAAATTTTACAGCGCAGGATCTTTGACACCGTTAAGTTCAAAGGCTTTTGCTCTGTCAATACAAGTGGCGCATTGCCCGCAAGGTTTATCGCCGCGTTCATAACAACTGCGCGTCAAATGATAAGGTGCGCCGAGTTCCAATCCGACCTTAACAACGTCGGATTTTTTTTGACAAAGAAAAGGCGCGACCAATCGAATTTTTTCGTAAGTGCCGATTCTGACAGCCGCGCTCATTGCGGCGATAAATTGCGCACTGCAATCGGCGTAAGCATGCCCCGCCGCGTCGTCGGAGTGCACGCCGATATAAAGCTCAACAGAATCATCTTCGTAAAGGCTGTCGGCAAAACTCGTCGCCATTGAAATCATTAAACCGTTGCGGAACGGAACATAGGTTGCAATGCGCGGCGAATTGTTTTTTTTAATCTGCGCGGCGTAGGAACCTTTTTCGAGCGACTCGGTTGAGGAAGCCAGCAAAGCGGAATTGGAGCGGCTGAAAATTTCTGCGGCGTCAAGTTCGTAATGAGCGACGTTATAAAATTTTGCGACGGCGCGAGCGGATTTAAGTTCTTCGGCGTGGCGTTGACCGTAAAAAATAGAGACAGCCGAAACATTTTCACTGCCCCATTTTTTAACCGCAATGGCAAGACAAGTAGTGGAATCAAGCCCGCCGCTTGAAAGGACGACCGCCTTACCCATTGGCGACCTCGAAAACTTTTTTTACATTGGCAAAGCATTCGTCGTAACTTTCGCCGGGATGCGCCTCATAAATTTTTTTCCCGCTGACGTACATGCTCGGCACATAATAATAATCAGTGAACTTTTCGGCGAGTTCGGGCTGAAAATTTTCGTCAATAATCTCAAGCTCGGTTGCCGAATAATTTTTTTTGAGTTTCTCAATCGCCCTGAATGCCGCCGCGCAGTAAGGGCAACCTTCCATTTTAATTACGGTAATTTTTTTCATTCCAAAACCTCCTCAACTCGCTAAAACTTCCGTGCCGGTCTCGGTTATCAAAATCGTTTTCTCCCATTGCGCCGACAAGCTCCCGTCCTTAGTTCTCACCGTCCAATGATCGTCGTCGTCGACCGTCACGTATTTTTCGCCCGCGTTAATCATGGGCTCGACAGTTAAGACAACGCCCGGCACAAGGAGCATACCCGTTTCCGCCTTGCAATCGTGACTGACAAAAGGTTCCAAATGAAATTGCTTGCCGACGCCGTGTCCGCCTAAATCCGTCACGACAGAATAACCGTTATCATGCGCCATTTTTCCGCAAGCCGCGCCTATGTCCCCGACGAAATGCCAAGGCTTAGCCGCCGCAATGCCCGCCTCCATAATTTCCCGCGTCACGTCGATTAATCGCCGCGCTTCGGGCGAAATTTCTCCGACAGTGTACATGCGCGAGGCGTCCGCAAAATATCCGCCAAGGTCAGTCGTTATGTCAATGTTGAGAATATCGCCCGCCTTGAGAATTTCCTTGCGCGACGGTATGCCGTGACAAACGACATTGTTAACCGAAATGCAAATGCTCTTGGGAAAGCCTTCAAAGTTCAGGCAACTCGGATTCGCGCCGTGACTTACAATGAATTCGTGCGCGGCGTTGTTCAGCGTCAAGGTATCGACGCCCTCTTTAACCAGCTCATTCATCAAGTCAAGTGCGCCCGTGTTGATAACCGCCGCCCGCTTAATCCCTTCAATGTCCGCCGCGTTGTTAATCAATCTTTTGGGAGGACGCGCCTGATTTTTTGCTTTGATAAATTTTATTTCGTCAATCCTCGCGTCAAAATCCGCGTGACATTTTTTATACTTCTTGCCGCTACCGCACCAACACGGGTCATTTCTTCTCATATTTCGCAACATCTCCCTGAAAAACTTCATCATAAATTTTTACTTCCTCAACTGACAATCAAGCTTGTTACACGTCGCGCAATTTTTTTTATACGAAAAATTATTCTGCGCGGAAAATTTTTCAAGCCCGATAATCGCTGTAACGGATTTTCGCGGCTCAAGCATCATTGCCGAACTTAATTTTATTCCGATTTGCTCCGCGCCCGAAATTTTAAAAAGTTTTTCCTGCGCCGTCAAATTCCAATCGCCGTAACCCGGACTGAATCGCCAACGCATTTTGTAACCTTCCTTGGAAAATTTCGCCGCAAAATTTTTTTCCATTAAATCAGCCGCCTGCTCAACTGCGCTCGTTGCCGCCGCGTCCAAAAGTACCGACGCGAGATATTCGCCCCGCTCGAATTTTTTATTAATCTCCTGCTCAATCGCCGCACCGACCGTTACCGCCATGCAAATAACTTTTTCGCAACCGTCAAGGTGTTTTATAATCGAATTGCCCGCGATTGTAAAGGGCGGTTCGCTCCCGACCGTGTGATTTTTGTAATCGAAAATATTCCACACGCCGCGCACTTCCAAAAATAAAAGAGCCTCTTCGCAAGCCTCCAAAATATTTTTTTCGCCGAAATTTTTTGCATTCCTCAAGCCCGCGTAGCGACGAGTTTCCGACGCGTCAATCTTCAAAATTTGTGCGTTGTATATCGGCACGGAAAATTTCTCCTTTTAATTCTTAAGCAAATTTTTAGCCAAGCGAACAGCCTCGACGCCGTCTTTTGCATAAGCGTCGGCTCCCGCCGCGTCAGCATATTCCTGAGTCAAAGCCGCGCCCCCGACCATAACTTTTGCCGCAGAGCCCGCCGCGTGTAAATCGGCGATAACTTTATCAATCTGAATCATAGTCGTTGTCATGAGTGCGCAAAGCCCGACAATATCGGCGTCGTGTTCAAGGGCGGCGCGAACAATTTTTTCCGAGTCGACATCCTTGCCCAAGTCGATAAGCTTAAAGCCGCTGTTTGAAATCAACGCCCCGACAATATTTTTTCCCAGGTCGTGAACGTCGCCCTTAACCGTCGCGATAACAAAAGTTCCGCGTGTCGAGGTTTTCTGCGCGGGCAGAATTTTTTTCAGCTCGTCAAAAGCAAGGCGCATTGTTTCGGCTGAAAGCAAAACTTGCGGCAAGAAAATTTTCCCCGAACCGAAATCTTCGCCCAGTTCATTCATTGCGGCGGTTAAAGCGCGTTCGGTAATTTCGTCGGCAGAAAAATTTTCGTCGACTGCCTTTTTAATCAGCGCGGGCATTTCGTCCTTGTCGCCCTCACGAATCGCCGATTTAATCGCGCTCAACGTGTCAAGCAGAATTTTTTCTTGCGTTTTATTCGTAGCGGTTGTGACGGAAATTTTGCTGAAATTCAAGCCGTTGGGGTCTTTGCCAAGGAGCGCGGCGGCGGCTTTAAGCGCGTTTTGCATTGATTCATCATAAGGATTCATAATCGGCGCGTCGAGTCCCGCGGCAAGGCACATTGCAAAAAAAGTCGAGTTAATCAGCGGGCGATTGGGCAAGCCGAAAGAAATATTGCTCAAGCCCATTGTCGTTGGTAAATTCAGTTCGCGATAAAATTTCAAAGTTTGCAAAACCTCAAGGCAAGCGTCCTTATCGGCCGAAATCGTCATGACAAGCGCGTCGAGTAAAAAATCTCCGTCGTCAAGCCCGTGAACTTTTGCCGCGTCGATAATTTTTTTTGCAACGTCAACGCGCTCGGCAGCGGTTTTCGGGACGCCATTTTCAGTAAGCGGCAAAATCAAAATCGCCGCGCCGTATCTTTTGGCGAGCGGGAGAAATTTTTTTATGCGGTCGGGCTCGAAACTCACGGAATTAATCAGCGCACGTCCGGGGAAATTTTTTAAGCCCGCCTCCAAAGCCGCGGCGTCGCCGGTATCAATCGCAAGTGGCGCGTCGGTGATTCTGGCAATTTCGCGGACGGCTTGAGCCATCATTTTTTTTTGGTCAATGCCGCCGACGCCCATATTGACATCAAGAACTTTCGCGCCCGCCTTGACTTGATTAAGCGCGTCTTTCTTAACGCCGAGCAATGAACCTTCGCGAATTTCTGCCGCCAATTTTTTTCTGCCCGTCGGATTAATTCGTTCGCCGATTAAAACTGTCGGCAAATTTTTATCGATAACGACGGCTTTGCTCCGACTCGCCAGCATGAGCGGACGATTAAACCTGCGCGGAGCGGGAGAAAGATTTTTTACAACGTCGGCAAGTTCGCGAATATGATCGGGCGTCGTGCCGCAACAGCCGCCCAAATACGTCGCGCCCGCCTCAACGAGTTTTGCGCCCCAACTGCCGAAAGTTTTTGCGTCCATTGGAAATTTCGTCGCGCCGTTTTCAAGATAAGGCATACCCGCATTGGGCTGGACGCTGACAGGCACGCGACAATTTTCCGCCAAAATTTTTACGACAGGTACGAGTTGTTCCGGTCCGAGAGAGCAATTAACTCCGATAATCGCCGCGCCCATTGCCGACAAAATCACGGCGGCGGATCGCGGGTCGGTACCTGTAACCGTTCGCCCGTCCTCGCTGTAAGACAGCTGACAAATTATCGGCAAATTGCAAGCGTCCTTCGCCGCCAAAAGTGCTGCTCGCATTTCCTGAATATCAATGCACGTTTCAATAATCAGAAAATCCGCGCCCGCCTCCGACAATGCTTCCGCCTGTTCGCGAAAAATTTTATAGGCGTCGTCGAATTCCAAATCTCCGAGCGGCGAAATAAATTTTCCGGTCGGTCCCATTGAACCCGCCACTTTAGCTTGAAAATTCGCGGCGTCCTTTGCGATTTTCACGGCGGCAAAATTCAGCTCGCGAACCCGATTTTCCAATCCGTAATGCGAAAGCTTTAAACTCGACGCGCCGAAAGTATTTGTCTCGATAATCGTCGCGCCCGCCTCGATATATGCGCGGTGAATTTTTTTCACGACTTCGGGAGCTTCGACGTTCATAAGTTCGGGACACGCGCCCGCCTGTAGCCCGCCCGCCTGGAGCATTGTGCCCATTGCCCCGTCAAAAATTTCTATCATGAATTTTCCTCCCTTTTATTTTTTATTATAGCACGTTTTCCCGACAAACAAAAAAACCCGTTGAATTTGCGTCCAACGAGTTTTTGCAAGCGATAAAAATTTTTTAGTAAAGGAAAACGACCGCGATATTGTCAAGGAAATGCGATTTGCTATTTTCATAAAGGACAAGGTCGGCATCTTCCGCGCTGATGACAGGATTGGCGTTGTGGTTGACGAGCGCGACAGCTCGAACAATCAGCGGATTGGAACCTGCGCGACCGGCTTGGCTCATGTCCTGCGCATAAGACGCCATGCCCTCGCGGATAACTCTGTCGTAGTCAAGATTTTTATGTCCGTAAATTTTTTGCCCGTCAGTTCGTTTGATAACGGGGCTCATGACAGGATTAAGATTTCCCAGCCCTCTGCAGTCGACAATCAAACCGGTGTAGTTGCCGCTGTAAGAAGGACGAGAATCAATCACGGGCGGACGATAATCGGGCGCGGGCATGGGGAAAGGGTCAAGCTCAATCGGGCGTTCGATAACCGTTTCAGCAAGTCCGCCGGTGCCGCCGAAAAGCGAAATTTCCATTGTGACGGAGTAGCCGCCGCCGGCAAGTTCGCCCTCCGAAACAACTCGTGCTCCCTGAATAACCGCGCTGACTTTCGTTCTGACAACATCGGAAGTCAAAATCATTTGCTCAACAGTTGTCTCCGCGTCGACTTGAACGCCGTTAATTGCCTCCGCCAGTTGACGATAAGCATCAACAACTGCCACTCGCCGCGCTTGCATTGCCGCATGAGCCGGAGTGATAGCCATTGCGGGATTTGCGACGCCCGTTCCCGTCACTTGAATTGTATTCGTGTTCCAATTCGGCGCGGCGTCGACTTTCCCGCTCACGGCAAATAAAATTATCGCTAAGACTGCGCCGAGAATTTTAAAATTCCTTAACATACTCAAAACCTCCCGAAAATTTTCTTTGCCTAAAGTTTATGGTATGATTGTTAAAATCCTCTTTGACTTGCTAAATCGTTTATTAATTTTCCGTCAATAAATGCCCGATTACAAAAAAAGTTGCGGTCGCTTTGGCGTAGAGTTTGCCTTTCGCGTCGATGATTTTGCACTCGCAAACCATGGTTTTCCGCCCGTCATGCAAAACTTTCGCGTCCGTGAAAACTCGCGGCGTATTCGTCATTACCGCGTGCATGAATTCTATATTCAGCGAAATCGTCACGACCTTTTTATTCAACGCCAAACACTTCGCGCCCATTGCGGTATCCGCCATTATCGTCAAAACTCCGCCGTGCGCCATTGAATAAAGATTTGCGTGGCGGGAATCGGCGCAGAGTTCCAAACGCGCCTCGCCGTCGGGCGTCGGCACAACGTCAATTTCCAAAAAATCTATTACGGTGTTTTCGTGATAAAATTTTATAATTTGTTCTTGCGTTGGCTTCTGCAAAACTTTCACTCCTTTTGCTCAAAATTTTAGCACAGGCGCAGGAAAAATCAAAGGCGCAACGTAAAAACATTTTCGGGAGGGATTTTTTATGATTAATATTGCCGTCCTTGGCACGGGGAAAATTATTCCCGAAGCTGTCGGAGCAATTCAGGCGTCGGGGAAATTTCGCGTTGCAAACATTTGGGCGCGTCCGCACAGCCGCGAGAAAGCCGCCGCGCTCGCTGAAAAATTTCACGTCGAAAAGTTCACGACCGACCTTGACGAAATTTTGAACGACGCCGCGATTGATTTTGTTTATATCGGCTTGGTTAATTCCGTCCATTACGAATACGCCAAAAAATGTCTGGCGGCGGGAAAGAATGTTATTTTGGAAAAACCTTTCACGACGACCGCCGCACAGGCAAAAGATTTAATCAACTTCGCGCTGAGCAAAAAGCTTTATCTGTTCGAGGCGGTTACGAATTTGCACCTGCCGAATTTTTACGCAATCCGCGACGCGCTCCCGAAACTCGGCGAAATTAAAATCGTTCTATGCAATTACTCGCAATATTCCAGCCGCTACGACGCTTACAAAAATAATCACGTCGTCGCGCCCGCCTTCGACCCGAAACTTTTCGGCGGCGCATTGCGGGATATAAATATTTACAATCTGAATTTTGTCGTCGGGCTGTTTGGTCTGCCGAAGAAAATTTCTTACGCGGCAAATTTCGGTTGGAACGGCATCGACACGAGCGGAACGGCTTCTCTTGAGTACGAAAATTTTTTTGCGCAATGCACCGGCGCGAAAGATTCGGCGAGCCCGTGTTTTTTGAGTATTCAAGGCGACGGCGGATATATTTTTTCTTTCGACCCGCCCAACGAATTGAATTCCTTTGAATTGGCTGTTCGAGGCGCGGAAGTTCAAAAGTTTTCGCTGAATAAATTTGATCACAGAATGGTTCATGAATTCGTTGACTTCGCGGAGATTTTTGAACGCGGCGATTATGCGGCAGTCGAGCGCGGTTTAAAAATTTCTCTAGACGTTATGACGGTTGTAGACAAATGTTTTTGAAATAAAAAAGACTCCCCGCCAAAAATAGCAGGGAGTTTTTTGTTGCAGAAAATTTTTATCGGGCTAGCAATTCGTTTTTGAGTTCAAAATATTTTTTCGTGAAATGCCAACCGTTTTGGGATTCACGCCGCGCCCCGTAAGGATTATCGGTGACTGCCAAAATCGGCGGCGATTGGATTCTTTTGGCGACGCCCATGCCCGTGAACTGTTTCCACCAACGCTCAAGGTCCGCGATAAATTCCTGCGCGGTCGGAAAATATTTTTCTACAAGCCCGGACGCACAGCCGATATTTTTTTCAAGCTCGCCGCCGAAATAAAATCGCAAAATATCTTCGGGCGTCTGATTTTGTTCGGCGAAGGCGCGGAATAAATAATCATGATACGGATACTTGAGCGGGTCGCCCTTGCCTTCGTCGACATTCTGCGCACTTGAAAGTTCAGCACTGGGCACAATGTCAATAATCCCCTGCGGAATCGCTTCAAA
>CAMNEX010000074.1 GCA_946536825.1 uncultured Selenomonadales bacterium
AGGGGTTTCACTGCGAACCGGTTAAAAAAAGTTTGCAACTCCCTGCGCCGCATGTTGCATCACGCAACATACGCGGCGAGCCGCCCATCCTTGGGCGGCTTCGGATATTCTGATAATTTTACTACAATAAGTTTTTACTACAATAAGTTTTTTAAAGTTTTGGAAGTATTGAGGTTTAGAAAGGTATTCAAATGAATTCTGAGCAGATTGAACGTTATTCGCGACAAATTTCTTTGTTCGACTCACAAGGTCAAGAAAAATTGTTCGCGGGCAAAGTTTTAATCATCGGCGCGGGCGGCTTAGGCTCGCCTGCAAGTTTTTATTTGGCGGCGGCGGGCGTCGGACTAATCGGAATTCTTGACGGCGATAAGGTTGACTTGTCCAATCTTCAACGCCAAATTCTTCACAGCAAAAAAGATTTAAATCGCCCAAAAGTTGAATCTGCGCGGGAAAAATTAAATGCGCTCAATCCTGACGTAAAAATTTTTACCTACAACGAACGGGCGACTCCCGACAACATCAAAGATATCATCAACGACTGCGACTACGATTTTGTTTTGGATTGCACGGACAATTTCGACGCAAAATTTTTAATCAACGACGCTTGCATTGAACTGCGGAAACCTTTCTCGCACGCGGGGATTTTGCATTATGGCGGTCAACTCATGACTTGTTTGCCTTTTCAAAGCGCGTGTTATCGTTGCGTATTCGAGGAGCCGCCGCCCGCGCAAACTTTCGGGCGCGAAGGAATTTTCAACGTCGTGGCGGGTGTTATCGGAACTTTGCAAGCGGCGGAAGCTCTGAAATATTTTTTAAACGTCGGAGAATTGTTGACGGATTGTTTGCTGACGTTCGACGCTCTAAAATCGGAATTTCGCAAGATAAAAATTTCGCTAAATAAAAATTGCAAAGCTTGCGTGGAGGTGAATTCATGTTAAAGATTAATGGAAAGTTGATTGAGGCGGCTGGCTTGACGATTGCCGAATATTTGACCAAAGAAAATTTTGACGTTCGCAAAGTCGCTGTCGAAGTCAACGAAGAGATTGTTCCGAAAAATAAATTTGCCGATAAAATTTTGCAGGACGGCGATATTGTCGAAATTATAAGTTTCATGGGCGGAGGCTGAATTAATTTGGAAGATAAACTTAAACTCGGCGGGCATGAATTCAATTCGCGTTTCATACTCGGTTCCGGAAAATATTCTATGAAATTGATTGAGGCGGCAATTAAAGACGCGGGCGCGGAAATTATAACGGTTGCCGTTCGCCGCGCCAACACTCGCGAACACGAAAACATTTTAGATTACATTCCGCAGGGCGTGACACTTCTGCCCAACACTTCGGGTGCTCGCAATGCTAAAGAAGCTGTGAGAATTGCGCGGCTTGCAAAGGAATTGGGTTGCGGAAATTTCGTCAAGATTGAAATTATGCGCGACTCGAAATATCTTTTGCCCGACAATGCCGAGACGATTAAGGCGACGGAAATTTTAGCCAAAGAAAATTTTATCGTCCTGCCCTATATGTATCCGGATTTAAACGTTGCGCGAGATTTAGTCAACGCGGGCGCAGCGGCGGTTATGCCCTTGGCGGCTCCAATCGGCTCGAACAGAGGACTTGCCACAAAAGATTTTATCCAAATTTTGATTGACGAAATTGATTTGCCGATAATCGTCGACGCAGGAATTGGCAAACCGTCTCAAGCGTGCGAAGTCATGGAAATGGGCGCGGCGGCTGTCATGGCGAATACAGCACTTGCTACGGCGGGCAATTTGCCTTTAATGGCGGCGGCATTTCGTCAAGCAATCGAGGCGGGGCGCAAGGCATATCTTTCGGGATTAGGTCGCGTGTTGTCCAGAGGCGCGGCGGCGTCCGACCCGCTGACCGGATTTTTGCACGATTGAGGGTTTCACGCTATGGAAAATCAATTTATTTTTGACGCAGAAAATTTACCGCAAAAAATTTTGGAGCAAAAGCACCGTTTGGAAAATGATCCGTCGTCGCGAATTAATCACATGGAATTTTTGCCCGATATGGAGCAAATAAATTCCGACGTCCGCGAAAAAGTTTTGGCGCAGATGAATTCTTTCGACGCCGAAAAATTTTCAGCCCGCGACGTCAAAACCGCGCTTGAACATGAACGTTGCACAATCGAGGACTTCAAAGCTTTGTTATCGCCCGCCGCCGCTCCCTACCTTGAGCAAATGGCAAGGCGTGCTAAATTCGAGACGGCTAAACATTTCGGCAACACCGTTTATCTTTTCACGCCGCTTTACATTGCCAACTACTGCGATAACTATTGCATTTATTGCGGCTTCAATCGCTATAACAAAATTCGGCGCGTCAAGCAATCGCCCGCCGAGATTGAACACGAAATGAAAATTATCGCCGACAGCGGCATTGAGGAAATTTTAATTTTGACGGGCGAAAGTCGCACGACGAGCAATGTCGAATATATCGGCGAGGCTTGCAAGCTTGCGCGGAAATTTTTTCGCATGGTCGGCTTGGAAATTTATCCTGTGAACGTCGACGAATACAAATTTCTCCACTCTTGCGGCGCGGATTATGTTACTGTCTTTCAAGAAACTTACGACGCCGACGCTTACGAAAAATTGCATTTGGCGGGACGCAAAAGAATTTTCCCATATCGATTCGACAGCCAAGAACGAGCTTTAATGGGCGGCATGCGCGGCGTAGGATTTTCGGCTTTGCTCGGCTTATCGGATTTTAGGCGCGACGCTTTGGCAAGTGCTCTTCATGTTTACTTCCTGCAAAGAAAATATCCTCATGCGGAGTTTTCTTTATCCTGTCCGAGATTGCGTCCGATAATTAATAATGACAAGATTAAGCCGACCGATATTGGCGAACGCGAACTTTGCCAAGTATTGTGCGCTTACAGAATTTTTTTGCCGTTTATCGGGATAACGGTTTCTTCTCGCGAAAATGCCAATTTCAGAAACGGAATTGCCAAAATTGCGGCGACGAAAATTTCTGCGGGCGTCTCGACAGGAATTGGCGACCACGAAAGGAAATATACTGGTAAATCGGAAGATAACGAAGGCGACGAGCAATTTGTTATCAGCGACAACCGAAGTTTTGCGGCAATGTATCGCGATATGTCGCAGGGCGGACTTCAGCCGGTGTTAAATGATTATGTCTACGTTTAAAATTTTATGCGTGACGAATCGAAAACTTTGCAGGAAAGATTTTTTATCGCGCATAGAAAAAATCGCCGCTTGCCAACCGTCAGCGATAATCCTGCGCGAAAAAGATTTATCGCCCGAAGAATATTCGCGACTTGCTTTAAGCGTCATGAAAATCTGCGCTGCTTACGACGTTTCGTGTATCCTGCACAAATATTTTGAAGTTGCAATGAAACTCGGCGTCCGCAGAATTCATTTACCCTTGCCGATATTGCGGAAAATGAACGCGTCGGACAAAAAATTTTTCGACGTAATGGGCGCGTCATGTCACTCGCCCGAAGAATTGCGCGAAGCTCAAAATCTCGGTTGCACCTACGTTACGGCGGGGCATATCTTCGCGACGGATTGCAAAAAAAATTTGGAGCCTCGCGGCATAAATTTTTTGATGAAACTTCGTGATGCGGCTAAGGTTCCGATTTTTGCCATTGGAGGCATTAACGCGGAAAATATTTCTCAAGTCCGCGCTGTCGGAGTAAGCGGAGCTTGCATTATGAGCGGCTTTATGACTTGCGAAAATATTTTTCATTTCACAACAAAAATTTTTGAAGGAGTTGATTTTATGTCTTTCCCGAAGCATTTTTTATGGGGCGGCGCGGTCGCGGCTCATCAACTTGAGGGCGGCTGGCAGGAAGGCGGCAAAGGTTTAAGCGTCGCCGACGTTTTGACGGCGGGAGCGCACGGCGTACCCCGCGAAATTACCGACGGCGTTATTGCGGGGAAAAATTATCCCAATCACGAGGGGATTGATTTTTATCACCGCTACAAGGACGACGTGAAACTTTTCGCCGAAATGGGCTTTAAATGTTTCCGCACTTCAATCGCTTGGACGCGAATTTTCCCCGACGGCGACGAGTCCGAACCCAACGAAGCGGGCTTGAAATTTTATGACGATTTATTCGACGAGCTTTTAAAATACAATATCGAGCCCGTGATAACGCTGAGCCATTTTGAAATGCCGCTTAACCTCGCGAAAAAATACGGCGGCTGGACTAATCGCAAGGTCATTGAGTTTTTCGTCCGCTACGCCGAAGCCGTCATGACGCGCTACAAGGACAAAGTCAAATACTGGATGACTTTCAACGAGATTAACAATCAGGCGACCGTCGGCAACGATTTTTTCAGCTGGACAAATTCGGGCTTTTTATTTTCCAAATGCGAAAATCCCCATGCCGCAATGTATCAATCGGCGCATAATCAATTCGTTGCGAGCGCGTTGGTTGTCAAGCGCGGGCATGAAATTAATCCCGCCTTCAAAATCGGCTGTATGGTCGCGTGGATTCCCGTTTACCCATATTCCTGCAACCCCGCCGATATGATAACTTCGGTTGAGGCAATGCACGACAGAACTTATTTCGCTGATGTTCAAGTTCGCGGATACTATCCCGCCTATGCTAAAAAAATTTGGGAGCGGACGAATTCTGCGCCGAAAATTGAGCCCGGCGACGAAAAAATTTTAGCGGAAGGCACTGTCGATTATATAGGCTTCAGCTACTACATGAGCAGCACCGTCAAGGCGGACGCCGTCGCCACCTCCAATCAATACGGCGAATCGGAACACACCGTCGCCAATCCCTATATCAAAGTCAGCGATTGGGGCTGGTCGATTGATCCTGTCGGACTTCGCTACACATTGACCACGCTTTATGAACGCTACGAAATTCCGCTGTTTATCGTCGAGAACGGCTTCGGCGCGATTGACGTTAAGGAGGCGGACGGCACTTGCAACGACGCTTATCGGATTGATTATCTGCGGGCGCATATCGCGCAGGTTAAAAAGGCTGTCGAAGAGGACGGCGTTGAGTTAATGGGCTATACGCCCTGGGGTTGTATCGATTTAGTTTCGGCGACAACCGGCGAAATGAAAAAACGTTACGGCTTTATTTACGTCGACAAAAACAACGACGGCACGGGCACGCTTGCGCGGAGCAAAAAACTTTCTTTCGATTGGTATAAAAAAGTCATTGCCTCAAACGGCGAAGAGCTTTAAATAAATTGCTCGATTAAAAATTTTGCTCGTCGATAAGGCGGGCTTTTTTTATTTGCAATTCGGCGCAACGTTGGCTATAATGATTCTGAAAAAACTTTGAAAAAGGAGTGAGACTTTTGCCGACAAGAACGATCGACTTGGCAGCGAAGTCGCAGGAGATAAAAGAAAACGAACTGCCCGCCGCGTTGATTTACTTGGGAGAGCGTGCGCCCGTTCGCGATTGGCAGGAACTTTTTTTCATCGCTGTAAAATGTCTTTATACAGAATTCCCCGACACGATTAACAGCCTTTGCAGTACCGACCCGACACGTACACTTTTTTTGAGGACTAATACAATCGACATGGAACGCCCGATAAGAATCGCGCCTATAATTTATCTGGAAACTCAACGCACGCCCAATCAAATTATCAAGGCGATAAAAATTATTTTCAGCCGCGCAGGCGTCCGCAACATAAACATGCAAATTGAAGTTTACGAACCGCTTTACTCTGAAAATTTTTCTCCGCCGCCGCTGATTGAAACGTTGCCTCCGCCGCCGAGGAAAAAATTTAAAACTCAAAAACCTGTCCTCCATTTAAATCAGACGATTGAAGAAATGTTAGCGGCTCTTGACGCAATGGAAATTTATTCGCAAAAAAATTCCAAAGTTATCATACCGTCCGCCGAAAAATTCGGAAATTTATTTTTTGTTTTGGAGGGCGAACGCTACGGACCTTTTGCCAATGAAAAAAATCGTTACGTCGCTTTAATGCAGTGTCTTGCCGAGCTTTATCCCTATCAGATTCTGAAGGAGGCGGGACACCACATTAACAGCCAGCACCGCTTGACTTTAATGAAAGGCGGTAGCTATTTATATTTTCGTGAGCCAGTTGAGTTGCCGAATAATTTATTTTTGGACAAAGATTTTCCCGACCGCGTTTTGGTTGAAAATGAACGATATTTTTTGGCGCGTTGCGGCTTGCATTTTGAAACCGTCATGTTCGGCGCATGAAAAAATTTTTTAAAAGTCTCTTGCCTGCAATCAACTTAATAATTTATAATGACTATGAATTACTTTTTGGGGGCGTTGACCATGAAACTCACGCGCAGAAATTTTGTCAAACTCGCGGGCATTGCGGGTCTTGTCGGACTCACGAGCGGCTTGGCGGGTTGCTCAAATAAATCGGCAGGGACTAAAAATGTAGCATTGGCTGATAAACTTCCTTTAGACGACAAAGCAAAGGTTTACTTCACAGAAAATATAGACGCAGAACATCTCATTGCGATTTATCAAAAAATTAACTCCAAAATTGTCGGCAGAGTCGGCATAAAACTCCACACGGGCGAACCGAACGGACCAAATATTTTATCGCCCGATTTCGTAAAGCCTTTTCAGGCGCAAATTCCAAACTCGGCGATTATCGAGGCTAACGTTGCTTACGGCGGACCGCGCTCGACGACCGAACGTCATAGAAGGGTTTTGCGGGCAAACGGCTGGACTTTTTGCGATGTTGACATAATCGACGAGGACGGCGACGTTTATTTTCCGGTCGGCAGGGGTTTTCACCTAAGCGAAGTGGCAATGGGCTCGCATTTGACAAATTATGATTCGCTCGTTGTCTTGACGCATTTTAAAGGGCACGCAATGGGCGGTTTCGGCGGCAGTTTGAAAAATATCGCAATCGGTTGCGCGTCGGGGAAAGTTGGCAAATTGCAAGTTCACGGTTTGGATACTTTTAATGAATGGGTTGTTGGCGAACGCCTTATGGAGCTTATGGCGGACAGCGGCAAGGCGATTTGCGATCATTTCGGCAGGCAAATTGTTTACATTAACGTTTTGCAGAGAATGAGCGTTGATTGCGACTGCGTGGGCTCCGGAGCCGCCGCGCCCGTCATGCCGGATTTGGGAATTCTCGCTTCGACCGATATTCTTGCCGTCGATAAAGCCGCGGTTGACATGATTTACAACTTTACGGACGACCGCAAAAACGATTTAATCACGCGCATTGAAAGCCGCAACGGTTTGCGACAACTCTCGGCTATGGCTGAACACGGCATGGGCAATTCCAATTACGAACTCATTTCCATTGATTAAAACAAAAATTTTATAAAAAATTCTTCGAGCGGATTTTACGTGTCGGAGCGTTTTTTTATTACAAAAAATCCCGCAGGAAAAATTTCCTTTCAGAAAAGTGGTCATCATGTCCGATAAAAAAAAGTTTTTAGCTTATGCGGCGTTGTATTATTATCTTGGCGAAGTTTTTTACATTGACATAGGACAACCCGCCGCGCCGCAGTATTTTTTGCCGCCGATACCTGTAACAATCGCGTTGTTGTGGCTGATTCAATATTCTTCAGGTGAAAAAATCTTTTCGCGAGCGCATTTGCCAAATTTATTAACGGGCTTCGCCTGGTGCGCGGCGTTTCCGCTGTTTTACACGTGGACTTATCAGCGGCAATGGTTTATGTCGCTGATTTATTATGATTTCGCTGTCGGGACGGCGATTTTTATTTTTTTGGCGAGCGCGACGATAATTTTTCGTTCGCCGATAATTTGCGCGTTGAATTTATTTTTCTTGCTGATTCCGCTGGTCGAGCTGGTTTATTACTGCATGACGTGGCATTGCTTATCGCCGGCGTCACTCATGGCGATTTATCTGACGAATTGGCGCGAGGCGGGCGAATTTTTACGCGCAATGATTGGAATTCCAAATTTATTGATAATCTGCGCGGCTATCGGATTTTTTTTGCGCCTTGTTTATAAATCTCACGTGAAATTTTTTCGCCGATTAAAATTAAACACAGAAAAAATTGCTTCCGCCGCGATCGCTTTAATATTCAGTTTCGCCGCGCTGATTTATTACGTTCCGCAAACTTCAATGGCGGGCTTGTGGAAAATCGTCACCGATTACGCCGCTCAGACTCAACTTTACTCCAAAAATCGCGCTGAACGCCTTGCCGATTTAAAAATTTCGTCGGAAAATCCTTTGAACGGCACGATAATTTTCGTTATCGGCGAATCGGCAAGCCGCGATTATATGCACATTTACAATCCCGATTTCCCTTTTGACGATACGCCATGGCTTGAAAGGCAATTAGGAATGAGGAACGAGGAATTAGGAATTGAGAATTTGCCCGATGACGCCAAAATTAATCCCGATTACGAAGTTTCCGAGGAAAATACGCCGAGTTTGACGCCCGCGCAGGGAAAATTTATCATTTTTAAAAATGTTTATGCCTCGTGGACGCAAACCGTCCCTGTTCTTCAACGCGCCTTGACTGAGCAAAGCCAATACAATGACAAAGAATTTTTCGAGTCCGTCTCAATAATCGACGCGGCAAAAAAGGCGGGTTATAAAACTTATTGGTTCAGCAATCAGGGGCGATACGGCGAATTTGACAGCGCGATAACTTTAGTTGCGAAAACTGCGGACGTTTCGGAGTGGACGGACGACACTTTTGATTTTTCGGAGCTGGAGGACGAAATTTTGCTGAAATTCTTCGACAAAGTTAATCCTGCCGAGAAAAATTTTATCGTGTTTCATTTAATGGGCAGCCACATTTACTACAACAGCCGCTATCCGCGCAGATTTAAAAAATGGGTGACAAAAGACGGCTCCGGCATGATGTTAGCGGCTCCCAGCTACGCCAATTCGATTTTGTACACGGATTTTGTCCTGTCGAAAATTTTTG
>CAMNEX010000075.1 GCA_946536825.1 uncultured Selenomonadales bacterium
GGTCATTTTTTTATTTGCCAATTTCAACCTGCGCGGCTATAATTTGATAAAAAATTTGATAAAAAATCTTGAGGGCAGGTGAAAAACTTTGTTAAGTAAATTGGAGGCTCTGCGCCCGAAAAAAAGATTATTTCTCGGACTTTTATTGGCGGCAGAATTTTTCGTCGCGCTGACGCTTTACGCCGCTTGGCGAATTTCTTATCTCGGACTGGAAAAGATTTTTGAATATCTGCCCGCAATCGTCGGGGCATTTTTAATTTTTATCTCAACATTTTCCTTCGGCGCGGTTTGTAACATGGTTTTGGCGATCAAAGGCTTGCCGACTCTGAAATTGTTCCACCGCTACAGCTTTGCAATTATAAAATTTTTATTTCCTGTGGCAGTCAGAATCGGAAAAATTTTCGGCATCAAGCGTCGGCAAATTGAAGGCTCGTTTATTGCCGTCAGCAATCTGATTTTCATGAAGAGCAATATAAAAGTTCCCGCGCAGAAATTATTAGTCTTGAGCCCGCATTGTTTGCAACTTTCAACCTGCCCGCACAAAATCACCCGCGACCCGAATAATTGCAAGCGTTGCGGCGGCTGTAATATCGGCGACTTAATGAAACTTTCCGAGGAATTGGGCTTTACATTTTTTGTGGCAACGGGCGGAACTTTGGCCCGGCAAGTCGTCAAAAAAACTCGTCCGCAAGCGGTTTTGGCTATCGCCTGCGAACGAGATTTAATGAGCGGTATTCAAGACGTTTATCCTTTGCCCGCCGTCGGTGTGCTAAATATTCGCCCGAACGGTCCTTGCAACAATACGCGCGTCGATATGGAAGAAGTGCGCCGCGTTCTTAAAGGCATAATAAAGGACGATAATAAATGAGCCGCGAATTGCCGACCGCGATTGAAATGGAAAAAAAAGTCTTAAGCGCAATGATGCTAAAAGAAGGCACAATAATTCCCGCGGTCGCGAATATTTTAAGCGATGAAGATTTTTATCGCGGCGAACACAGGATAATATATCGCGCTCTGCTTCGGGTTTATAATCGCGGGACGCCGCCGGATATTCTGCTTGTGGAAGACGAATTGCAGAAAATGGGCGAGCTCAAGCGCGTAAATCGTTCATATTTGTTTTCTCTGATAGATGCCGAATTCACAACGTCGCGGGCGGAAACCTTCGCCAAAACGATAAAAAATAAAGCAATCTTGCGGCGGCTGATAGAATCCTGCGGCGAAATTATGGAAGACGCTTACGAAGAACTTTTGCCGGTCGAAGAAATTTTAGAGAAGGCAGAGCGAAAAATTTTCAACGTGACAGCCAAAACCAATCAGACGGGTTTTGAAAAAGTTATTTCCATTCTGCAAAGGTCTTTCGAGAAAATTCAACACATACACAATCACCCCGGCGAATTGGACGGCGTAACGACAGGTTTAATCGATTTAAACAAGGTAACGAACGGTTTGCATAAATCGGACTTGATACTTTTGGCGGCGCGTCCTTCAATGGGCAAAACTGCCTTGGCATTGAACATGGCGGCAAGCGCGGCGCAAAGCGGAAAAGTTGTCGCGCTGTTTTCGCTTGAAATGAGTAAAAATCAGTTGGGCGAAAGACTTTTGAGTTCGGCGAGCGGCGTCAATTCTTTCAACTTGCGGACGGGCAATTTGACTGATGGGGAAATGAATTCTCTGATAGACGGCGTAGACGACCTGTCGCATTGTAATCTGTACATAGACGACACGGCGGGCATAGGTTTATTGGAAATGCGCTCAAAATTGCGGCGGCTCAAACACGATCAGGGCTTGGATTTAATCGTCATAGATTATTTGCAGTTAATGCAAGGGCAGCGGCGATTGAATGAACAAAATCGTCAGCAAGAAATATCCGAGATAAGCCGCAACTTAAAAGCATTGGCGAGAGAAATGGACGTGCCGATATTGGCATTAAGTCAGCTGTCGCGAAGCGTGGAAATGCGAGCAGATAAAAAGCCGCAACTCTCCGATCTGCGCGAGTCGGGCTCCTTGGAACAGGACGCCGATATTGTTATGTTTTTATATCGCGACGAATATTACAACCGCGACGAATCGGACAATCAAAACATTGCTGAACTAATTATAGCGAAAAATCGCAACGGTCCGACGACTTCAATCCGTTTGCAATTCCAAAAAGAAACCATGCATTTCCGCGATTTAACCAGGGAGGCAGATTGACAGATCATTTGCCGATACAGAACTTAGAAAAAATTTCGTTGATAACGTCTTCGCCGACGGATTCGCCCGTCAATTCGCTGATACACTCCAGCGCGGCGCGAAGGTCAATCGAGACAAAATCAATCCCGATATTTTGCCGAATAGTTTCTTGAGCCTCGCGCAGATGTTTTACAGCGCGGCGCAGAAGATTAGCTTCGCGCTCGTCGCGGACGAAACTCATTTCAAAATCAATCGTGCCGACGCGTTCTTTTATCGCGGACAAAAGTTTTTCGGTGCCCGCCCCGCTCTTGAGAGAAATTTCAATCACCTGCGCGGCGGGAATTTTTTTTGCAATCTGCGCGGCGTTCGTGACTTGCAGCAAATCAATTTTCGTCAGCAAAATAATTGCGTCGCGATTGGGAAGGAGTTTAAAAATTTCTTCGTCCTCGGCGTCAAGCGGTCGGGAGGCGTCGAATAGCGCGAGAATCAATTCAGCTTTTTGAGCGCGATTTTTTGCGCGTTCAATGCCGATTTTTTCAACGGCGTCGCTTGAATTGCGAATGCCCGCCGTGTCGATAATTTTAAGCGGAATGCCGCCGACGTTTACAAATTCTTCAATGCTGTCGCGAGTTGTGCCGGGAATATCGGTGACAATGGCGCGGTCGGTTTTGGCGAAAAAATTCAGCAGGCTCGACTTGCCGACATTGGGCTTGCCGATAATCGCTGTTTCCAAACCTTCGCGCAGAATTTTTCCCGCCGTTTGATTCGCCAGAAATTTATTGAGGCGTTCAATCTGCGCGGAAATATTTTTATCGACTTCGCTTAAAGTCACGTCGTCGAGATCGTCTTCGGGAAAATCAATCGTCGCTTCGATATGGGCGGCGGAGTTTAGAATTGCCCGGCGGATTTCGCGAATTTCCTTTGAAGTTTTGCCCGCGAGTTGATTTTGCGCGACGGTTAAAGCAGCGGAAGTTTTCGCCTGAATTATATCCAAAACCGCTTGAGCTTGTGTTAAATCGATTCGCCCGTTGAGAAAAGCCCGCTTAGTAAATTCGCCGCGCTCGGCAGGACGTGCGCCCGCCTCGAACGTCAGCTTTAAAATTTCGCGCAGGACGACGCTCCCGCCGTGGCATTGAAGTTCGACGACATTTTCTTTGGTATAGGATTTCGGAGCTCGCATGATTAAAGCAATCGCCTCGTCGACGACTTCGCCCGAAAAATTTTTTACATACCCGAAAATAATTTTCCTATCCTCGGCTTGCGCAAGCGATTTGCCATTAAGCGCGAAAAAAATTTTGTCGGCAATGCCAATCGAATTTTCGCCGCTCAAGCGAATAATTCCGACGCCCGCTGCGCCCGCCGCCGTAGCAATCGCGCTGATTGTCTCTTCCACTTTATCACCCCATAAAAAATGCCCGCCACATTTTGACGGGCGAAATTTATTTTGAAAAAGTATTTATTTCCTGCCGCGTTTGGGCGAAACGATAACATAACGATAAGGTTCCTCGCCCGCGCTGTGTGTTTCGACGCGATTATTTTCCTGCAGGACGGTATGAATAAGCTTTCTTTCGTGGCGGCTCATTGGCTCAAGCTTAACGTCCTTGCGCGTTTTAATCGCTTTGTCGGCGACGCTTTTGGCGAGCTTCGTCAAAGTCTCTGCGCGGCGACTGCGATAATCTTCAACGTCCAATGTGAAATAAATTTTCTCACTGCTCTTGCGATTGACCGCCAAATTCAGGAGATATTGCAGAGAATCCAAAGCTTGTCCGTGTTTGCCGATTAAAATGCCCAAACCTTTTCCGCTTAAGTTAAGAAGGCAAGCGTCCTCCGATTCCTCAACTTCGATTGTGACTTCTATTTTCATTGCCGCGAAGACTTCTTGCAAAAATTTTTCTGCCGCGTCGATAATTTTTTGGCGGTCGACAGGCTCCGGCTCCGAAATTTCCTCGACGGGCGACGGCTCCAATACCGGCTCAAATTTTTCGGCGGGAATTTTTTCCTCTTCGACCCGCGCAGGTTCTTCGACTTCGACAGGTTTGACAACAGGCGGCGCAAGTTCTTTTACTGTGGCGCGAATTTTGGCGGGCGTTCCTCCGAACAGCCCCAAAAATTTTTTCGACGGCTCTTCCAAAACTTCAATTTCGAGTTCACTTTCCTTGACGCCCAATTCCGCAACCGCCGACTGAATTGCCTCTTCAATCGTCTTGCCGGTCTTTTCTATTACTTTCGCCATTTAAGCAGCCTCCTTGTCGTCATGTCTGTTCGTCCACCACTGTTGAGCTATCTGTACAAAATTCATCGTCACCCAATAAAGCACAAGCCCTGCAGGGAATTGCAAACTTATCCAGCCGATAAACAACGGCATAATTATCATCATGATTCGCATTTGCTGATTGGCTTCGCCTGTCGACATCATTTTTTGCTGAAGGAAAGTTGTTGCCGCCGACAAAAACGGCAATGCGTAAGTCGGGTCGGGTTCGGAAAGGCTCGGCAACCACGCAAAAGAAGGTGGTGCTCCGCCGTAATCGAAACTGTAAAGCGTGTAATACATGCCCATTAAAATTGGCATTTGAATCAGCATGGGCAAGCAACCCGACATCGGATTTGCGCCTTCTTTTTGGTAAAGCTCCATCAATTTTTTTTGCATGACTTGCGGGTTGTCTTTGTATTTTTCTTGCAACTTTTTCATCTGCGGCTGAATCCTCTGCATTGCCTTCATTGATTGGAGTTGTTTTTTTGTCAGCGGGTAAACCAAAATTTTTATCAGTATGGTTAAAAGAATTATCGCCAAGCCGTAACTGGGGACGCCCAACACTTCTGTCAGAGAATAAAGCGAAGTCAATACTAAGCTCATAATTTTTTCTATCGGCTCGAATATGCCGCTAAAAAGTCCGGGTTCTTCCAAGACATCACTTCCTTTTAAAAATCAAGTTCACGGAACGGGATCGTAGCCGCCTTTGCAAAAGGGATTGCAACGCAGAATTCTTTTCAGCGTCAAAAATCCTCCGCGTGCCCAGCCGTATTTTTTCAAAGCCTCAAGCGCGTAATTTGAACATGTCGGCACGAAACGGCAACACGGAGCTTTCAGCGGCGACAACCATTTTTGATAAAATTTTATTAATGATATTAAAAATCTTGTCATGGCTTAAAAAGTTTTGCTCGCTTGCAAATATCAAGGAAGGCTTTTTGAGCATCTTGAAATTTGGCGGTGACAAGGAATTTTCGCCCGACAAGAATTATTCCGCAATCGCGGCGGAGAGAATTTTTATTGAGCCGATAAGCCTCGCGCATAAGTCTTTTGACGCGGTTGCGAACGACCGCGCCGCCGAGTTTTTTGCCCGCCGCGAAGCCGACTTTCCCGTTGTAGCGTTCGTCATTGACAATTAGCAAAACCAGCGCATGATTTGCAAAAGAACGCCCTTTGGAGTGAACAGCGTTAAAATCGCATTTGCCGCGAAAAATTTCTTTTTTGCTCAATCGAAACATTTGCAAGCCTCCAACCGCCGATAAAACGAAAAAAAAGGCCACTTCGATTAGTGACCTGCCGCACTCTCAAGCTGTAAGCACTTTTCTGCCACGCTGACGGCGTCTTTTAATGACGAGCCGCCCGCCTTTTGTTTTCATGCGTTCGCGAAAGCCGTGCGTTTTTTTGCGCCAATGTGTATTTGGCTGAAATGTTCTCTTCAAGCCCGGCACCTCCTTATAAAAAGTTTTAGAAATAAACGCACAAATTATAGACGAGCAAAAAATTACTGTCAAGTATTTCTATTGCCGGCGAACAGTTAAAAAAAATGCGGCTTTGACCGCTTACAATTCTTTTAACGCGAATTTTATCAGCTGTTCGGTTGAAAAATCCGCCGGAGCTTTTCGCAAGACCGATTCTATTTCCGCCGCTGTATAACCGAGAGCCTCCAAAGCTTCCGCCGCCTCGTCTTGTGCGGTTAATTTTATCGTGACGGATTCAACGCTTGCGCTTTCGGCGAACGGTTTAATTTTGTCCTTAAGCTCAAGCAAAATTCTTTCCGCCGATTTTCTCCCGACGCCGGGCAATTTCATTAATGTTTTTAAATCTTGTCGGGCGACAGCCGCCGCGAAATCAGCCGCCGAAATTTTCGAGACGATACCGAGCGCACTTTTCGCCCCGATGCCCGATACCGTCAACAGCAACTCAAAAATTTCAAAAGTCTCGCGCCGCTTAAAGCCGAATAAATTTATTGCGTCTTCGCGCACCGCCGTATGAATAAAAAATTCCGTCGCCGCGCCCGTTTCCAATTCCCGCGCAGTTTGTGCGTCGACGAATATTTTATAACCGACGCCGTGAACGTCGAGGATACAGCCGTCCTCAAATAAAAATTTTATCGTTCCTGTCAGATAACCTATCATAATTAATTCTCCAAAAAATTTCTGCGAGCGAAGGATTGCGCTTCGTAACCCGCTGCTATCGCTATTGCCAAAGCGTCAGCCGCGTCGTCGGGCGTCGGTTCGGTGTCGAGATTTAAAATTTTCGTCACCATGTAAATTACTTGCTCCTTTGTCGCGCCGCCGTAGCCCGTTATCGATTGCTTGACTTCGTTTGGAGTTATTTCGATGACGTCAAGATTATTTTGCGCCCCGCAGAGCAAAACGACGCCCCGCGCTTGTCCGACGGGAATTGCGGTCGTGGAATTCTTCCCGAAAAATAATTTCTCGACGCCCATAATCTGCGGTTGAAAAGTTTTAATCAGAGCGTCGAGTTCCGTATAAATTTTTAAAAGTCTATCTTGCATGCGAGCTTGCGGCGCGGTCGTTATGACGCCGAAATTAATTGCGTTTAATTGCCCGCTTAAAATTTCGACAAAGCCGAAGCCGCAAATTGCTGTTCCAGGGTCAATGCCGAGTGCAATCATTCGGCGAACTCGTAATTGCCGTAAATATTCTGAACGTCGTCGTCCTCCTCCAATGCCTCAAGGAGTTTTTGCATTTTTTCCGCGTCCTTATCGGCGAGCGCAACCGTTGTATCGGGCACTTGCGTAATTTCGGCGGAGGCGGTTTCAATGCCCTTTTCGGCGAGGGCGGCTTCAATGGCGTTAAAGTCGTCGGGGTCGGCGGTTATCTCGAAAGATTCCTCGTCCGCCTCAAAATCCTCCGCGCCCGCGTCCATTGCAATTTCCATTAATTTATCTTCGTCGTCAAAAGTTTCCCTATCGACAGTGAAGACCGCCTTTTTTTTGAACATCCAGCCGACACAGCCGTTTTCGCCGAGATTGCCGCCGTATTTGCTGAAAATGTGTCGGACGCTTGCCGCCGTCCTGTTGCGATTGTCAGTAAGAATATCAAGCATGAGAGCCGCGCCGCCGGGTCCGTAGCCTTCATAGGTAATTTCTTCGTAGTTGGAAGTATCGGACGCGCCGAGCCCCTTTTGAATTGCGCGATTGATATTGTCCTTGGTGACGTTGTTGGCTTTAGCTTTTGAAAGCGCGAGTTTCAGACGCATATTGCCCGTCGGATCTGCGCCGCCCATTTTAACGGCAATGGTAATTTCGCGGCTGATTTTTGTCGTCATTGCTCCGCGGATTGCGTCGTTGGCTCCTTTTTTGCGTTTAATCGTTGCCCATTTTGAATGTCCTGACATTATTTTTCCTCCCCTGTATATCTGTAAACTTCAACCCAGCCTCTGTTCTGCGCGGGATAAAAATCAATTTCGCCGCCTTGGTCGCCCGTTTCGTAACGTCCGAGCCCCGTCGGATTATTCACGCCGCGAGCCTCAACGGTTAAGCCTTCGCCGACATAAATCGCAACGTGGAATTCGGGTCGGCAAAGAATATCGCCGCGCTCAAGATTATCTTTAATCTCCGCCCAGGAAAATTTTTTCCAGCCGCCGTCTTTGCTCAAATCGTCCCAAATCGTATCGGCGTCGCCCGAATACTGTCTACCGTTATAACGCGCCGTGTATAGCGGATTTTTATGCCAGTTGTCGATAATCTTAAAGCCGCCGTGTTGGAAGGCGTGATAAACCAAAGACGAGCAATCGTAGTCGGGACCTTCCCGCGAGCCGGTGTAAGGTCTCCACTGCGTCGCATTTTCCGCGCCCTGCGAATAGCCGTGTACATCGTCCTTCGCAATTTCAATCGCCCATTGCACAGCCTTTTCAACTCGCGAATCGGACGCCTGCGCGGAATTTATCAGCAGGAGCGTCGCCGCGGAGGCAACGGCAAAAAATTTCTTAAGCATGAACTTTCTAATCCCCCGTGTATATAAAATCTTGATTTTTAGCTTGTTGCTAATGCAACCGATTTTAGGGTCTCAACCCGGGAATTTTTGAGGCATTTGGCAAAACTATAAATTCTTGCAAGATTTTCGGCTATAAATGGCGTCATCACGCCAATCTACAAAACTAGCACAAACTTGTTTTTTCGAGCTTTGCTTAAAACCCCGTAAATTTTTTAAGAATTCGTTGCCTCGGCAACATTTTTGCCAAAACTAGCACAAATTTGCAACCTGCCCTTTTAAAGAATCGCGCCACGACGCCAACTTGCAAAACTAGCACAAACTTGTTTTTTCGAGTTTTGCTTAAAACCCCGTAAATTTTTTAAGAATTCGTTGCCTCGGCAACATTTTTG
>CAMNEX010000076.1 GCA_946536825.1 uncultured Selenomonadales bacterium
TAAATTTTCGCGGGAAAAATATTTTGTACACGGGCGACTATTCGACTTTCCCGACACAACTTGTGGGCGCGGCACTTTTGCCCGACGCGAAGATTGATATTTTAATTCTTTGCGGACTGCACGCCCGCCACCCGAATTATCGACGCTTCGGCGACAGCGATTCTGCTTTAAGAAAAATTCTGCGCAAAATTTATTACGCGCTCCGCCGCGGCAAATCGGTTTATTGTCAAGTCGCGCAAATCAGCAAGGGCGTCGAACTTATCACGCTGATAAATAAGTTTCTGCCGCAAGCCGAAATTCTTATTGACGAACGAGTAATGAAAATCGTCCACCGCTTTGAAAATTTACGTATCCCGATAATGAGCGAAAAAAATCACTCAATGAATTTTTTGCCGCGAGGACCTTGCGTAATTTTGTCGACACAGAATCCGCCCTTGCGTTCGGGCTTGGAGATTTTGAAGGGCGATTTTTCTTTGCACGACGATTTTCTTACGACAGTTGAATTTGTTCGCCGCGTCAATCCGAAAACTTGCGTAGTAGTTCACAGCCCGCCCGATAAAATTTTTCATGCGGGCACGACCCTTGAACAAATTTTAATCAACGACCCCGATTCAAGGACAAGTTTTATTTTTCCAAACACTTGTGAGCCTTTTGAACTTTAATAGGAGGAATTTTTCATGGTAAATATCACCGACCCGATTGTAAAAAGGTTTATCGAGAATCTTCATAAAGCCGTCGAGCGCAAGAACAGAAATCTTTCGGCGTCTTCTTATTCCGATTATGTTTTGGAAAATCGCGTTATCAAGCTTTTCTGCGAAGAAAAAACGCTTGACCCGCGCCGTTGCGCCGAGGAAATGAACGATCGTTACAAAAGCAATTTGAATAGCGAAGGCGTTATCAGAGTTCTTAAATCAAATCGTCTCAGTTATCAGTCCAAACGCGCTGAATTGATTGATTGGGCGGAAGAGACTATGGAAACTTTCGCAAGAGCACTCGAAACGCGCAAGCAAAAAGATTACGATGATTTTATGACGTTGCGCAATAAGGGCGTCCAAACACGCGACGACGAACGCTATAAAATTCAAGAGCGCATTGCTTGTCTTATGCTTTATGTCAAACACCCCGAACTTGACAGCGGCTCCGACGCCGAGACCGTTGAAAAATTCGGCAACGTTTACATGAAACATTTGCTCTACGACGTAAGCGACTTTCTTAAAAATATTTGTCTAAATCAGCGGAGCGGTTCTCGCGGCGATAAAAGGGATTCACAGCGGGAAAAGATTGAGCTTCTGGAAAATATGTTGAGCCGCTCCGACATGATGCTTAGGGATTTACAAGACGAGTTTGACGCCCGCATAAGAGAAAGTCACCAAGATGAAATGGTTGAATTTTTTTCGCGCCTCAACTCCGAGAAATATGGCTGTATGCTCGACGCGGTTTTGAGTGCCAGAAACGGCGTTCGCCAACTGCGCAAAGATAAAGTTCAGCTCCCGCCCGAAATTGGCGGCTTGTTCATTTTGATTGAGCGTTTGGCGCAGTTTATTCGCGACAGCGAAATTAATCCGATTTTGAAACCCGGCTCGATTCAGACAATGACTTTCGACGAGGTTGAAGCTTGCGATTATGAGGGCTCGCCTTTCCTAAACACCAGCGAAACCAAATGTGTAAAAGTTCTTTCGCCCGGCTGGGTTTATAAAAATAAAGATGTTCAAATTGCCCGTCCGAGACTCAAAGAAGTTCATAAGGAATAAAGAATTTTTATTTCCCAATTCTTAATTCCTAATTTTTTAAATGGGGGAGGTTTTTTTATGTTGATTAACGGAGAAGAGCATAATGATTTATGCGTCGGCATTGACTTGGGCACGACAAATTCTGTGTTGGCGACGGTGAATATTCGCCCGAACGGAAATATTGTCAGCAAAGTCGTAGACCTTGACCGCGCAGTTGACATGTACAACGCAGGGCAGGGCGCAAAATTCACGCTGAAAAAAAATCCGATTCTTCCGAGCTGTGTTTATTACAACGACGAAAAAAATTATCAGCCGATTGTCGGCGACTTCGCGAAGGGCAGATATCCTCTTCGCCCGTATCTTGTCGCCAAATCAATCAAAAGTCAGATGGGAAAGGAATTTGCCGAGGGGCTTTCTTCAAATGTGCCCGATAAAACCCCCGCGCAAGTTTCGTCCAGAATTTTGGAACACATGCTCCGCAATGCCGCCAAAATTTATCACTTGGAGAAAATCGACGACGCAGTTATCACGGTGCCGGCAAATTTCGATTTCATAATGCGCCAAGCAACGTTGAAGGCGGCTGAACTTGCGGGGATAAAAATTCGCAAGGCGGACGGTTCGCCGCGACAAATTCTTCTGTCGGAGCCGCGAGCCGTCATTTACGATTTTATAAACCAAGTGCGCAACGGCGAGATTGCCGAGCAAATTTTAAATCTGAATACGAAAAAAAATGTCATGGTATTCGATTTGGGCGGCGGCACGCTGGATATAACTTTGCATGAAATTTCCCGCCGAGAGGACGCGCCCGAAATTTTGAAAGTGCAGGACATTGCCACAAACCGCTACACTCTTTTGGGCGGCGATGATTTTGATTTATGTTTGGCTCAGGCAATGTTTGAACATTATTTGCGTCAATATGGTTCTCACGCCGATATTGTGCAAAAAATTCGGCTCGAAGAAAAAAGCGTAATGAGTCAGCTTTTGATTCACGCGGAGAATTTGAAATTGGAAGTCAGTGCGCAGAAAAGCGACGCATTTGGCGGCGAAAATTCCGGTTGGTGGGACGAAGACGAAGATTTTCCTGTCGGCGGCAATATCGGCACGACAGGTTACGCTTACAGCGACAGTTTTACCGCCGCGCAGTTGGAGGAAATTTGGCGCGGTTTTATGGGCGAGGAACTTCAATTTAACGATTTTAAAAATCTTGCCGCCGTCGCCGAAAAATACAGTCGGCAGAAAAATATTATTTATCCTATTCTCGACGTGCTGAAAAAGGCGTCAGCTAAATTGAATACGGAAAATGTCACGGTTGACGCCGTGATTATGAATGGCGGCATGTCGCGCTTTTACATGGTTATAAATCGCTTGAAAAAATTTTTCGGCTTCGACCCGATTGTCGCGCTCGATCCCGACCAGGCAGTCGCTCGCGGCGCGGCGGTTTATCATTACTTTTTGCACAAATACGACAAGGAACTTGCCGACGAACTTAAAAACGAATTGCCCGAAGAAACTTCAACTCCCGCGCAGGCTCAATCGCCTTTTGCCGCTGTCTTTTCAAAAGTTGCGCGTCCGATACCTGCGGCGCATAAAGAAAAAAATGTTATGGCAGCCGCCCGCTCAATCGGCGTGGTTTTCGGCAGTAATATTCTCAACGAAAGTTTTTATCTTGTGACCTTCGGCGGCAATTACGAAGAAATTATTCCTGCGGGCAAGGAATTGCCTTACACTTCCGAGAGATTTACGGGTTTCCGACTTCCGCCGGGGAAAAATGTTATAAGCGTCCCGATTGCGCGTTGCGAGGCGGACGGCAGTTACAGAATCATTGCCAAGGGAAATATTGAATTCCCCGAAAAGTATTCGCGCCTGAAGACGGATACTTTTGTTACGTTCAGCATTTTTATGAACGAGGATAAAATAATTCGCATGGACGCCGCGACTTGTAGGGACGAGCGCGGACTTGAAATTATGGATCATGGCACGGCGACAATTTCAATCGCCACGGGTGTGGAAAAAGGTCCAAAGTCGAAACTCATTGCAAAATTTGGCGGGCGCGTCAATCCCAGAGCGCAACTGAATACAATTCGTTCGCTGTGCAGAAACGTCGACGACGCCTTCAGAAAACGCAACAAGGACGACAATGTAAAATATTCCGCGACGCTCAAATTAAATGTCAACACGATTTTGGCGGCGAGCAATCACAGAGAATTTGCCGAGCCGCTTTTGCAAATGCTTGACGATGCAAAAGATTCTCGCGAAGAATCATTTAAATTGCGTTGCGTTATCATTGCGCGGAAAATCGGCACGGATTGGACGCCTCAACAAAAAAGACGCCTTGCGCGGCTTTGTCTGTATCAGCTTGACGAAGAACTTTACAATCCGGGAATAACTTTGGGCAGAGCGGGCTTGAAGATGAACACGAAAATTCAATGTGTTTATACGCTGTCAATGTGCGGCGACGAGGACGACATTGCGCAACTTGTCAATCTTCACAACAACGAAAAATTCCGCATGGCGAATCTTTACACGCACGCGATAACCAAGACCGAAATTGATTGGATTTATTATGAGTTCAAAAAAGATTGCTCAAAAGTTTTGATGGGCGTCACGAATGGAATTCAAATTTCAGCACACGCATTGGGCGTAGCTTGCAAGCTTGACGGGCGACCGATGAATTGCGGAGTCAGGCGCGAACAGATTGTCAGCGATTTATGCAAGGTGATTCGTTCGCGGAACATGACCAATATTGAAATCAGCGTTTGTCTTTTGGCGTTGGGTTTAATTTGCGACCGCCGCGCAGTCAATAATCTCAATCCGAAATCTTTCGCCGAGGCAGAAAAACTTTTGCAGGAAATTTATCAGATTTACGACCCAAGTTTTATAGAACTTTTCACCAAGGCGCATGAAGTTGCGCAAAAAATGATTCAAGGCGGCGAGCTAAGCGCGGAGGAAGAAGAATCTTTGCTCATGAAGTGGGCAATTTAAAGTTTCCCACAAAGAAAGAAATTAAAAATGTCAATCGATTTTATATAAAAAATCAAAGGAGAAATTTTTATGAAATACACGAGCACGCGCTCAAAAATCAAGCCGCTGGACTCTGCGGAGGCGATTTTGCAGGGGCTGGCGGAGGACGGCGGACTTTTCGTTCCGGAAAAAATTCCCAAAGTCACACTCGAAGAAATTGACGCACTTAGAGAAAAAAGTTACGAAGAACGCGCCGAATGGCTCCTCGGAAAATATTTGACGGATTACACGGAATATGAGCTCGGCGAATGTGCGGAATTGGCTTATAACTGGTTTGATGTCCCTGCGCGGATTCCCGTCGCGATTTTGATTCAAGATCCGAATAATCCCGTCGCGCCCGTCGGTTCAATGGAACTTTGGCACGGACCGACAAGCGCGTTTAAAGATGTCGCGTTGCAAATGTTGCCGCACCTTATGCGAATCGCGCTGAAAAAGGTCGGCGAGACAAAGGAAATTTTAATTCTTGTCGCGACTTCGGGCGATACAGGCAAAGCGGCTTTGGCGGGCTTCGCGGACGTTCCACAGACTAAAATTATGGTTTTCTATCCCGAAGACGGCGTCAGCAAAATTCAGCGGCTCCAAATGGTTACGCAGGTTGGGAAAAATGTAAATGTCACGGCGGTCAAAGGAAATTTCGACGACGCGCAGAACGGCGTTAAGAAAATTTTCAACGACGAAAAAATCCGCGAGGAACTCGACAAATTAAATGTCAAACTCAGCTCCGCCAATTCGATTAACTGGGGGCGGCTCGTCCCGCAAATCACTTATTACTTTTCCGGCTATGCTGAACTTATAAAATCTAAACAAATTGCGCTCGGCGAAAAAATAATTATCAGCGTTCCGACGGGCAACTTTGGAAATATCCTTGCCGCTTACTACGCGATTAAAATGGGCTTGCCTGTTAAAAAATTAATCTGCGCGTCGAATGTCAACAACGTCCTGACAGAATTTTTTGCGACGGGCACTTACAACCGCAACAGAAAATTTTTCAAGACGATTACGCCTTCAATGGACATTTTAATTTCAAGCAACCTTGAGCGTTTGCTTTATCACGAATCCGACGGCAATTATAAATTGGTTAATCGCTACATGACCGAATTGAACACGCTTGGCAAATACAAAATCGATAAGAAACTAAAAGCGCGGCTCGACAAAATTTTTTATGCGGAGTACGTGACAGAGGACGAAACGCGCGAATTTATCAAGCGCGTTTACGATTCTTTCGGCTATCTTCTCGACACGCATACCGCCGTTTCAATCGCCGCCTTGAGCAAATACCGCGGCAAAACTCGCGACTTCACTCCGATTCTTAGTGCCTCGACTGCCAGCCCCTACAAATTTACAAGCGCGGTTTTGACGGCTCTCGGACAATCGGTTGAGGGCGTTGACGACTTTGCGCAACTCAAAATGCTTAACGATTTAACCAACACCAAAATTCCCCGCAATCTCGCTGAACTTTCCAAAGCAAAAATTTTGCATGAGGACGTTTGCGAAAAGGAGGAAATGGCTCAGCGCGTTTTGCAATTCGCCGCAGAAAAAATTTAAAGGAGGAAAAATTTTTATGATAAGAAAAGGAATAATTTTGGCGGGCGGGTCGGGCACGCGCCTTTATCCGCTAACGGAGGTCGTCTCGAAACAATTAATGCCGGTCTTCGATAAGCCGATGATTTATTATCCGCTGTCGACGCTGATGTTGGCGGGGATTCGCGAAATTTTAATCATAACGACGCCGCAGGACAGTCATTTATTTCAAGCGTTGCTCGGCGACGGAGCGCAACTCGGCTTGAAAATTTCTTATGCCGTTCAGCCGAAACCCGAAGGTCTCGCGCAGGCATTTTTAATCGGCGAAGAATTTATTGCCGGCGAAGGTTGCGCCTTGGTTTTGGGCGATAATATTTTTTACGGCTCGGATTTCGCAAAGCTCGTTCAGCGTGCGGCGTCTCACGACGAAGGCGCGACGGTTTTTGCCTATTACGTCAACGACCCGCAAAATTACGGCGTTGTGGAATTCAATCGCGAAACGGGACAAGCCGTCAGCCTTGAGGAAAAACCTAAAAATCCCCGCTCAAATTACGCGGTGACGGGGCTTTATTTCTACGATAAAAATATTGTGGACACGGCGAAGGCGATTAAACCTTCGGCTCGCGGCGAACTCGAAATTACCGACGTGAACAAACTTTATCTGGAGCGCGGAAATTTGCGCGTGGAAAAAATGCGGCGCGGTTATGCCTGGCTTGATACCGGAACGCATGAATCACTTTTGCAGGCGGGAGCTTTTGTTCATACGATTCAGACGCGGCAGGGCTTGAAAATTTCCTGCATTGAAGAAATTTCTTATCGCATGGGTTACATTGACGAGGCGCAACTTTTGAAACTCGCCGAACCGCTTTCCAAAAACGAATACGGAAAATATTTGCAGCGGCTCGCAAAACACGGCAGATAAAAATTTTTTGCAAACAAAAAAGCGATTGCTTAAATTCGGCAGTCGCTTTTTATTTTTACTCGGCGAGTTTAGCTTGAATGTAAATGGCGCATTCCAAACGCTTTTTCTGAATCTCGCAACCGATTTCGTAAGGCTCGCGAATGTCGCCATGAAATAAATCCGCGTTGGCATGACAGCCGCCGCTACAAAAAAATTTCGCCCAACACTCGCGGCACTTCGGCTTATTCAGAACGTGCGATTCGCGAAAATATTTCAGCCAATGCCGCGCAGATTTTTCCACGCCGTCAAAAATATTTCCCAGCCGATATTTTTCGCGCCCGACAAATTGATGACACGGATATAAATCGCCATTCTCCGCCACGGCAAAATATTCATGCCCCGCGCCGCAACCCGCCAATCTTTTCGCGACGCAAGGTCCGTTCGATAAATCAACATTGAAATGGAAAAAGAAAAAGCCGCGTCCTTCGCGCCGCCGATTTAAATAAGCCGCCGTCAAGCGGTCATATTCCTCAAAAATTCTCGGCAAATTTTCTTCCGTCAAAGCAAGTGGCGAATTTTTTAAAACAACGGGCTCCACGGATAAAATATCAAAGCCCGCGTCGTGAATGCTCAAAACGTCCGTCGCGAAGTCCAAATTTTTTTTCGTGTAGGTTCCGCGCAGATAATAATTTTCGCCGCCGCGACTTTCGACGAAGCGTTTAAAATTTTTTATCACGCGGTCATAACTGCCGCGCCCCGAAATGTCGGGTCTCATTGCGTCGTGAATTTTCTTGCGCCCGTCCAAACTTAAAACCGCGGAAATATTATTTTCGTTCAGCCACGCGGAAATTTTTTCGTCAAGCAAAATGCCGTTGGTCGTCAGCGTCAATTTAAAAATTTTTCCGGTCTCGCGCTCGCGCCGACGAACGTATTCAGTTACGGCTTTGACTGTTCGGAAATTTATCAGCGGTTCGCCGCCGAAAAAATCTATCTCGCAGTGCTTGCGAATGCCCGAATTTTTTATAATAAAATCAACCGCCGCCCGCCCGATTTCCTCGCTCATAACTGCGCGGTGTCCGTAAGTGCCGCCCTCGCCGAAACAATATTTACAGCGGAGGTTGCAATCCTGCGCAACCATAAGGCAAAGACTCTTCACGACGCCGCGAGCCGCAAAAGTCGGCGGAACGTCAATTTCGGGCGCGAAAAGTTCGCCCGCGTCGATAAGTTCATGAAGTTCGCTTAAAATCTCGGCGGTATCGGCGGAGTGATATTTTTTTAAAATTTCCGCGTCGTTGGTGCCGTCGAAGTCGTCGAGAATTTTAAAAGTCGGCTCGTCGATAATATGAACCGCGCCGCTGTTCACGTCGAGTAAAATAAAATCGTCGCCCTGTTTGAATTTATGAATCAT
>CAMNEX010000077.1 GCA_946536825.1 uncultured Selenomonadales bacterium
ACTTCGTCAGCTACTACGATTATTATCAGCCCGAAGCCTACATTGCCGCGACCGATACTTACATTGAGAAGGACGCCGCGATTAACGACGAGATAGATCAAATGCGCCACTCGGCGACGTGCAGTTTGTTCGAGCGGCGCGACGTGATTATCGTTGCGAGCGTTTCTTGCATTTACGGCTTGGGTTCGCCCGAAAATTATTCTAAAATGCTTTTGCATTTAAAGGTTGGTCAGATTATTTCGCGTGAAAAAATTTTGCGGCGGCTGATTGAAATTCGTTACAACCGCAACGACATAATCATTGAGCGCGGCAATTTTCGCGTCCGCGGCGACGTGATAGAAATTACTCCGTCGAATTACAACGGGCGAGCTTTGCGCATAGAACTTTTCGGCGACGAGGTCGATAAAATTTCCGAGTTTGAAATTTTGACGGGAAAAGTTATCGGGCGGCGCGATGAAATTTTTATTTTCCCCGCCTCGCATTACGTCACGGATTTTGACGACTTGGAACGCGCAGAAAAAAATATTCGCGCAGAACTCGCCGTGCAGATTGAAAATTTCACGGCGCAAGGAAAATTAATCGAGGCGCAGAGAATCGAACAGCGAACGCGCTTTGATTTGGAAATGATTCGGGAAATGGGTTTTTGTTCGGGAATAGAAAATTATTCGCGACATTTGACGGGCAGGGCGGAAGGCGAGCCGCCGTTCACGCTGATAGATTATTTCCCCGAAAATTTTTTGACGGTGATTGACGAATCGCACGTGACGTTGCCGCAACTCCGCGCAATGTATTCGGGTGACCAATCGCGGAAAAATTCTTTAATCGAAAACGGCTTCCGCCTTCCGAGCGCAAGGGACAATCGCCCGCTGACTTTCGACGAGTTCAACGAAAAAATTTCGCAAATAATTTTTGTCTCGGCGACGCCCGCGGAATATGAATTAAAAGAATCGCAAAACACGGTTGAGCAAATTATCCGCCCGACGGGACTGCTCGACCCGCTTGTCGAAGTGCGCCCGATAGAAAATCAGATTGACGATTTAATTTCCGAAATAAATCTGCGCGTGGCGGCGAACGAACGAATTTTAATCACGACGCTGACAAAAAAATTCGCGGAGGAATTGACGGATTATTTGAGCGGCGTAAAAATTCGCGTAAAATATTTACATTCGGACGTTGTGACATTGGAACGGGCGGAAATAATTCACGATCTCCGCGCAGGCAAATTTGATGTACTTGTCGGGATAAATCTTTTGCGCGAAGGCTTGGACATGCCGGAAGTCTCGCTGATTGCGATTTTGGACGCGGACAAGGAAGGCTTTTTGCGTTCGGAAACGTCGCTGATTCAGACAATCGGGCGGGCGGCGCGAAATGTTCACGGCAAAGTAATTTTATACGCGGAAAGGGTAACGGACTCAATGCGGCGGGCAATGAACGAAACTGCTCGGCGGCGAAAAATTCAGGAGGAATATAATAAAAAATTCCACGTGACACCGCGGACGATAGAAAAACCGATTGCGCCGCTTATCGAATTGCCGCTAAAAAAATCGGAGAAAAAACCGAAGTCGGCGAGCGAGCTGATAAAAAAATTGACTCCCGCGCAGAAGAAAAATTTAGTCAAGAGTTTAACGGCGGAAATGCGGGAAGCGTCGCGGGCTTTGGAATTCGAGAGAGCCGCCGAACTCCGCGACATTATTTTAAAATTGGAAGAGCACTTATAAAAAATTTTTTGTACAAAATCGTTGACGTGTGATATTATTGCAGAAAAATAAATCGCTTTGGCGGGAGGCATATGGGAAAAAATAATTTTCTTGGTAAAAAATATTTGTATGAGGTATTGCCAATGTTAAAGTTGGTAGCGGAGCAAGTGCCCGGCGGATTTTTTATATATTCGGCGAAGGAACCTTTTGAACTTTTCTACGTGAACAACGAGGTTTTGAACATTTACGCTTGCAAAGATCTTGACGAGTTCAAAGAGTTGACAGGCTACACTTTTCGCGGCATGGTTTATCCCGAAGATTTTAACGAAATTCAAGAGTCAATCGAGGAACAAATAGCCGACCCCGATAATGAGCGTTTGGATCACGTCGAATACAGAATCAAGCGCAAGGACGGAGAAATTCGTTGGATTGACGATTATGGACACTTCGCGACGTTTCCCGAACACGGCGATGCCTTTTACGTATTTATCAGTGACATAACCGAACGGCGACTGATTCAGGAGGAAAAGTTGCGCATGGAAATGGAATTAGAAAAAGAAAAACAAGCAAGCGAAATAAAAGCGGCATTTCTGTTCAACATTTCGCACGACATTTTGACGCCGCTCAATTCTATAATGGGTTTCACGGATTTGGCGCGGCGACATCTCAACGAACCCGAACTTTTAAAAACCTATCTGGAACGAGTGGACGAAAGTAGCAGGCAAATGCTCGCGCTGGTAAATGATTTGCTTGACATGAGCAAAATAACTTACGGCAAAACGCAACTGCGCTCCGAAGTCTGCGATTTGGAAGAACAAGTTTTAACCGTCGTTCACACCTTTAAACACAAAGCCGAGCGCAAAAATATTTCGTTGGAATGCGTGTTGAATCTGCCGCGTGAATTGGTTTATACTGACGACGTGAACTTCAGAAAAATTCTTTCCGCGCTGATTGACAACGCGATAAAATTTACTCCCGCGGGCGGACACGTTAAAATAACCGGCAGGAAGAAAAAAACTTCCGATTCGGGCTATATTCGTTGCGAGTTTGTAATTTCTGATGACGGCGTCGGCATGAGCGAAGAATTTATGCGGCGCATGTACGAAACTTTTGAGCGCGAAGAAACTTCAACTAAAACGGGGCATATAAGCGCGGGACTTGGACTTGCGATAACGAAAAAACTTCTTGACGCAATGGGCGGTTCAATCGAGGCGGAGAGTAAAAAGGGCGAAGGCACAACTTTTACTGTCGGCTTGCCGTTTAAATTCGTCCGCGAAGAGCCCGAAGAACCGGAGATTCCGCTTGAAAAAATTTCTGCCGATAACAATTACAACCACAGAATTTTATTGGTTGACGACATTGAATTAAATCGCATGCTCGCCGAAACGATTTTGGAGGAGTCCGGCTTTTCAGTCGAAACTGTTGCGGACGGTTGCGACGCGGTCGAAGCTTTTGCCAAACACCCGCCCGGCTATTATGATTTGGTTTTAATGGATATTCAAATGCCAGTCATGAACGGCTACGAGGCAACGCGGGCGATTCGTTCGCTCGACCGCCCCGACGCGAAGATTTTGCCGATAATCGCGTTGAGTGCTAATTCCCGCGACGAAGATAAGCGCATGAGCATTGAAAGCGGCATGAATTATCACATTGCAAAACCTTTCGACGTTGTGCAACTAATCGCTTCGGTAAATAAATACATTGCCGCGCGAAAAGATTTATAAAAAGGAGATTATAAAATGGAGATTAAAAAGGAACAAAACGGAAATGCCTTGACGATTAAAGTTATTGGACGGCTCGACGCGGGCAGCGCGCCCGAACTTTCAAAGGAATTGACGACTGCCTTAAACGGCGTGGAAGATTTAACTTTCGACTTCGCAGAGCTAAAATATATCGCGTCGGCAGGCTTGAGAGTTTTGCTTGTCGCTCAAAAACGCATGAATAAGCAAGGCTCAATGAAATTAATCAACGTCAGCGAAGCGGTTATGGAAGTTTTGGATATGACGGGCTTTGCAAGTTTAATGACAATAGTTTAACGGAGAATTTTTATGGAAAAAATTACGGTTGATGCGACAATCGAAAATCTTCAAAATGTTATCGATTTCGCCGCGGAACAGTTAGAAAATCGCGATTGCCCCATGAAAACTTCCATGCAGTTGCAGCTCGTTATCGAAGAAATTTTTGTGAACATTTCAAGCTACGCCTATCACCCCGAAATTGGTCCTGCAACTTTTTGCATGGAATTTGAAGAAAATCCCACCGCAGTTCTGATGACTTTCATTGACGGCGGCAAACCTTACAATCCGCTCGAAAAAGAAGACCCCGACACGACGCTTGACATTGACGAACGCGACATTGGCGGGCTTGGAATTTTCCTTGTCAAAAAAAATGTTGACGAAATTTCTTACGAATACGCGGACGGGAAAAATATTCTTCACATGAAAAGGTTTTTTTGAGGACGTCCGATGAAAAAATGGAATATTGAAAAGAAAATTTTTATCCTCGTCCTTGCGGCGGGGATTTTGTCATTTTTAACCCTGAGCGGTTTTTTGTTTTACGTCATGAATTTATCTCGCGGGGAAATGAGCAGACTCGGCGAAAAAATCGGCAATTCCGGCGCGGATTTTACCGAGAGTTTAATAGAATATCAGCAGAAAAAAACTTTAAGCGAATTGGCAAAAACCCGCGCAGAATACATTGAGCACGAAACGGATTTAATTTATCAAGAGGTGGAAATGTTAGCGCGTCTCATGACAAAAATTTCTTCCAATCCCGAAGATTACAAGCCGGTTAAACTTTTCGATCCGCGCTTTGATAAGGTGAAAAATTTTCAGCCGTATATAATTTACAGCCCCGAAACTTTTTTGAACGGCATGACGCCCGAAAATATTTCTCCCGAACTGCGCCGCGAAATTGAAATTGCAGGCAATATCGGCAACTTTCTTGTGTCCTTGTCAAAAACTTTTTCCGAATGTAAATCTTCCTTCAATGTCGGCTCGCAAAAAGGATATTTTCTTGGCGTAACGATCTACCCCGAAGTGACCGGCGCGCTGGATTTCAGAGACGAAGATATTTATAAATACGATTGCCGCGAGCGTCCGTGGTACAAAAACGCGATTGAAGCCGGCGATACAGTTTTTTCCGAATTTTTCAGTAACAGTGACGCCACCGACAATTATCAAGTGATAAATTGCTCCTCGCCTTACTTTGATAAAAACGGCGTGGCGGGCGTCGTCAGCATTGGCGTTTCCACCGTCGAAATTTACAAAATCATTTCCGAGAAGGCTGTTGGCGAAAACCGTTTCAGTTTTGTTTTGAACAAGAATGGCGAAGTAATTTTTTCGTCGCGAACAGAGGGAGAAATTGCTACGGCTTCGGGCGGCAAAGATTTGCGAAAAAGTTCTGTAAGAAGTTTGGCGAACGTGGCGCGGAAAATGGTTGAGGGTAAAAGCGGAATTTTGCCCGTGACTGTTGACGGCGAAGAATATTTTCTTGCCTACGCGCCGATGAAAAGTCTTGACTGGAGCTTCGGAATTTTGACGTTGCGAAAAGACCTTTATGCTGTTGCGGAGAACAGTCGAAATTATTTTCTCGCGCAGATTGATGAATTTCTTTTGCGCCTGCAGAATGAAATTTTTATTTTGACGCTCGCGGAAATAATTTTGTTAGGTTGCTTAAGTTATGTTTTTTTATTCTCAAGCAGGGAACTTTCTGCGCGTTTCGTCAAGCCGATTAACGAACTTTCCAACGGCGTGCGCGACATTGCAAGCGGCAAACTTGATAAAAAGTTGGATATTCACACGGGCGACGAAATTGAACATCTTGCGATTTGTTTCAATGAGATGACCGACGAACTGAAAAATTACATGACGAATTTAACCCGCGTCACGGCCGAAAGGGAACGCATTGCAACCGAACTTGACGTTGCCACCGACATTCAAAACGGCATGTTGCCGAAAGATTTTCCCGCCCGCGCAGATTTTGAACTTTTCGCGACGATGACGCCCGCAAAAGAGGTCGGCGGAGATTTTTACGATTTTTATTTTCTCGACGAAACGCACCTTGCAATAACGGTTGCTGACGTTTCGGGCAAAGGAATTCCCGCCGCGTTGTTTATGGTTATTTCTAAAACGATTTTGCAAAACTTTGCAATCTCGACGCACAACCGCGACGGGCTCGCCGAAGTTGTTTCTGCCGCGAACGATAAACTTTGCGCAAGCAACGAAGCAATGATGTTCGTTACTGCATTTATCGGCGTGTTGGATTTGGAAAGCGGCGACTTTACTTTTGTCAACGCGGGGCATAATCCGCCCGTGATTTATCGCGCCGAAGAAAATCATTGCGAGTTCCTTGACGTCAAGAAAAATTTTGTGCTCGGACCTATGGACGGGATTCCTTTCGTGGAGCAAAAAATAAATTTCAAGCGCGGCGATTTAATTTTCATCTACACCGACGGAGTAACGGAAGCTTTAAACGTTGCGGACGAAGAATATTTGCCCGACCGCTTGATTAAATTTATGAACTCGACCGATTGCCGCGTTGACCTGCAAACTTTGTTGAAAAATATTCGCGGCGATGTGGCGGCGCATGTCGGCGAGGCGGCTCAATCCGACGATATTACGCTTTTTGCCCTCCGATTCAACGGAAAATAATTTTTTATCTGCAATGCGCCACGAAAAATTTTCTTGACAAGATATAACTTCAATGCTGTATAATATGCAAAAATTTTTAGGAGGGAAAATTTTATGGCATCGGTTCCGAAAAAAATTTGGCAGGACAGCTATCAACTTTACATTGGCGGCGAGTGGCGCGATGCTGAAGGCGGCAAAACTTTCGACGTTTACAATCCCGCGAACGGCGATTACATGTGCAAATGCGCCGCCGCAAGTAAGCAGGACGTTGACGACGCCGTTAAAGCCGCGTGGAAAGCGTTCCCCGAATGGAAGAAGACTTCAGCCACCGAACGCGCCGCTATTCTCCTCAAAATTGCCGACATTATCGAAGCGAACAAAGAACATCTCGCAATGATTGAGACGCTTGACAACGGCAAGCCCATTCGCGAAACTATGAACGTTGATATTCCTCTTGGTATTGATCACTTCAGATATTTCGCCGGCGTGATAAGAGCTGATGAAGGCTCTGCGGTCATGCTTAACGAAAACACTTTGAGCATGGTTTTAAACGAACCCTTGGGCGTGGTGGCACAGATAATTCCTTGGAACTTTAGTCACGCAATGTGGGCTTGGAAGGTAGCACCTGCGCTCGCGGCTGGTTGTTGTATAGTTATGAAACCATCCAGCTCAACTTCGCTCAGTCCGCTTGAAGCTATGAAACTTATCGAAAAAGAATTGCCGCCCGGCGTCCTCAACATCGTCACGGGCAGCGGCGGCAAGACGGGGCAATATCTCCTTGATCACCCTGACATAAGCAAGCTTGCGTTCACGGGCTCGACTGAAGTGGGCTACAGCGTGGCGAAGGCGGCGGCGGATAAACTCATTCCCGCGACTTTGGAACTCGGCGGAAAATCTGCCAACATTTATTTTGAGGATTGCAACTTCGACAAGGCGATTGACGGCGCGTGCCTCGGAATTCTCTTCAATCAAGGACAAGTCTGTTGCGCGGGCTCAAGAATTTTCGTGCAGGATACGATTTACGATAAATTCATTGACGCGCTTAAGGCGAAGTTTGAAAGCGTCAAAGTCGGACTGCCTTGGGAACCCGATACGCAAATGGGCTCGCAGATTGATATGCGTCAGCTCGAAAAGATTTTGAACTACGTCGAGATTGGCAAGGCGGAAGGCGCACAGATTATCACGGGCGGCGCAAAAGCCGTTGTCGAAGGCGGCGAAAAGGGCGCGTTCATGCAACCGACGCTTATTGCCGACGTTGATAACAAAATGCGCGTGGCTTGCGAAGAAATTTTCGGACCAGTCGCGGTCGTCATTAAATTCCACGACGAAGAAGAAGTTATCAAAATGGCGAATGACAGCGAATACGGCTTGGGCGGCGCGGTCTGGACGAAGGATATTAATCGCGCTTTGAGAGTTGCCCGCGCTATCGAGACGGGCAGAATGTGGATTAACACTTATAACGAGTTGCCGGCGGGCGCACCTTTCGGCGGCTACAAAAAATCGGGTATCGGTCGCGAAACGCATAAGCTGATTCTCAACGCTTACACGCAGAAGAAAAATATTTATATCAGCCTCAGCGAAAAGCCGAGCGGGCTCTACTGATTAAAAATTTTTCCGGCGAATAAAAATTTCCCCTTCCATATGATATAATTTTCAAAAACGGAAGGGGATTTTTTTATGGCGGGCGGTGATTCAAATGAAAGATAACGACTTCAAAACATATTACGAAGAACAGCGGGAACTTTTGCGCGAGGCGTTTGCGGAAATTGGACAGAAAGCGGAGCTTATTTTGACGGTCGGACAACTGCTCATGGAAAACGGCGCGGACACCGCTCAAATTGTTCGCGACATGAAACGCGTTGCGGCTTACATGGGCATTGACGCCGAAAAATTTCATCTGCACATAATGTATACGACTTTAATGCTAAATATCAGCGACGAACATCACTCGCACACGTCCTTTAGGAAATGCCTAAAACACGCCGTCAACATGCGAATTATTTCCGCGATAAGTCGTTTGACGTGGCGGGCGTTAAGGGAACATTATACCCTTGACGAATTCAAGGGCGAATTGAAAGCAATAGCCACGCGCCCGGTTTGTTATCCGAAGTGGCTGACGATTGGCGCGGCGGGCATGGGTTGCGGAGCTTTTTGTACGCTGTTCGGTTGCGACTTCAACGCGGCGATTTAC
>CAMNEX010000078.1 GCA_946536825.1 uncultured Selenomonadales bacterium
TAATAAAAAAGCCGCTCGCAAGTTGAGCGGCAATTTTTTTTGCAAAATAATATTTCTCAGCGTCGGAAATTTATTTGCCGAGAGTCCGCTTGAGCAAATTAAAATCCTTTGTCACGAGATACGCCAAAGAAATATCGTCGTTGCTACCCCGCGCCGTCAAATGCGGCAGAAGTTCTTCGCGCAATTCTTCCCGCGTCCGAGCAAAGCCGTTCTCAATCAGGCTGTCGAGAATCACTTCGCGATAAAGTTTGTACAAATGTTTTTCGTTCTCGAAAATCGGCCAGCAATCGTCAAGCCCGTCGGTACTCAAAAAAATTGCCACGGGCGCGAGCGGCGAATCCTCTTGACAATCCAAGACGGCATGACGAAATTTTTTATAAGCGTCGGGATCACAAAGCGAAGTCGTCACGTTTAAAAAATTTTTACTTTCGGGCGGCACGGGCATTTTAAATTCGCCGTTCTGTTGCAAAACGACGCAGGAGCCGTCGCCAATTTGCACAATCAAAACCTGCGAGCCGATTGACACCGCGCAGATTAAAGTTGTGCCGTAAGCAACGGGAATATGATTTTCATTAGCCGAAGCGTATCGCGCCTTGTATTTTTCGCTGACATTTTGCCAACGCGATTCGTTTTCGCGAACGGGATTTTCATACCAATTTTTTTTGACTGCCTTGCGCCACTCCTCCAAAAGTTTCAGTTCAAAAGATTTAATTCCGCCTTCGGAAAAAATTTCGTCCGTTGAAATGTCGCGACAAAAAATTTTTATCTGTTCAAAGGCGGTCGCAACGGCAAGCCGCGAGCCCGTGTCACTGCGAAAATAATCTTTGCCGCCATGCCCGTCAGCAACTGCAATCGTCTGAACGTTATCGAACTCCGAGACCGAAGAGCTGTCTTGGCAAGGCACGCCGCGTTCAAAATATTTTTTCCCGTGAACCGACGCGGCAAACATGCTGAATCTCATTTTAGCCTACGCTCCTTTTTTGCGCTTAGAAAAATCCCCTGAAAAAATTTTCAAGGGATTGATTTTTATTCGGCAAAAAATTTTTCAGAAATTGTCTTCGGGATCTAAGGGTGCGTTGAGTGCGCCGCCTTGATTTTCGAGGGCGTCGGCAACGGCTTGGGTGTTGTCGTCGGGATTGGCATTTGTCGTGTCGGTCGAAACGTTGCTACCTTGGCTTGCCACACGCGAAGAAGTTACCGCGACAAATTTAATTGTATTGCGCAAAGAATCGGGGTCGCTCGTCCTCAAAACGGTGCCTTCGTTGCCGGTGAATTCGCGGAGAATATGTTCGTTGAAATCGCCGTAACCGACAGCCACACGCACGGCAATTTTGTACCAGGAATTTTTTTGAAGTTCCTGCAAGCCCGCCTTGTAATCATCGGTAGGTTCGCCGTCGGAGAGGAGAAATAAAACCGGCGCAACCGAGCCCGAAGCGCGTTTCATGAAACCTTTTGAGACGGAAAGTTTTTCGTTCAGAGCTTTGAACGCCGCGCCCATTGAGGTATAGCCGTTCGCGTCGAGATTTTTCCAATAATTTTCGACATCCTGCGGCGAAACCAATTCCGTCTCGCCGACCGCCCATTTGACATTGTAATCAAAAGTCAGAATTGCAACTCTAATTTCGTTGTCGGGATTTTCCTCGTTCATGGAAATTAGTTCGGGCAAAACGTTTTTAATCGCCTCATTGACCGCGCCGATTGGTTCGCCGTCCATACTGCCAGAAGTGTCGAGCAAAAAAATCACGGGACACATTTTGCGCACAATTTCTACTTTATTTAACATTCCCATAAAAAATTTCCTCCTTTAATTGTTGACGATAACTTGAGCCGTATTTTTTCCAAAATCGATTTTGCAATCTGCGACGAGTATTTGAGTTTCGCCCGCCTGCCGAGCAAAAGTTTTGCCGCCCGGAGCTGTGATGAGCCATTTTATTTTTGAATCGTTTTTTAAACCGAATTTGCCCGGCTTTTCCAAAACGACCGCGACTTCCGTATCAAAATCCTCCGAGGCGGAATTTATATGATAATCGTAAAGCAAAGCTCCTTTGAAAATCGGGACTGTAACTTCGCGATTGGCGCGTTTGGGGAATTTTAAATAGCCGACCGCCTTGACGGATTTTTTACAGGATTGACACACAGAAATTTTATCGCTCTCCAAAAACATTTCTTCGCCGCAATGCGGGCAACGAACAATCGAACTTTTCAGCCGCGCCAAAATGTTAAACCATTCGTTTTCCAGCAACCGATTTTTCCCGTTCAATAAACTCTCTTGACTAAACGACTGCTGAAAAGCTTTTTGCACAAAGCTCGGAAATATTTTCCACATGGTCAGCGCGTTTTGATGAATTTGCGGGTGCGGCGCGTTGGAGGAGTCTTTTTCGTCGAAAATAAACAAAGGCTCCGTCCCGAAAATTCTCAAGTCGTATTTGTTCGTCAAGGCGGGGTAATTCGTCTTCTTGCCTTCGAGCGGGTGATCCCCGACAAGCAACATAAAAAGAATCACCGCCAAGGAATATCTGTCGGTATCGGTGTCGGGTTGCTTATCGCCGCGCACGACTTCGGGAGCCATATACCGCGCCTTTCCCAAAATCCCTGACTTTTGCCCGTAGCCGACGACGTTATCATTGTCGCAGATAAAAACCTTGCCGCTTTTGGGTTCTATGGAAAAATTTCCGTCGTTCAAATCCTGATAGTTATAGCCTTTAAGGTGAAGTGCTTTGAACGCGGCGACCATATTCAAAGCGGCGTTGACCATTGCGGCGGCGTTTTGGAATTGAACTCGCGCCAAAAGATATTTTGAAAAACTTTCGTAGCCTTTCGGGAAAATTTTCATTATGTAGCCGAAAGGCTCGCCCGCAACATATTTTGTTAACTGCTCCGGCCAAATGAAAGCCGCGGAGGGCGAACCTTTTTTTATATTGTCCTCAAGGTGTCTGTAAAATTTCAACGGCTCTTTCAAATAGCCGATAAAAAACCATTTGAGAGCGCGTTCTTCGCCGCTGTCGTCAAAGCGGACGCGATAAACAATACCCTGCCCGCCTTCGCCCAGCTTATCGGTCACGGTGACTGTCCGTCCGTCCGCCAGCTCGACGCGCTGATTTTTTTTCAAGGGAACAAACACGATACCGCCTCCAAAATTTTTGCAGTCATTATAATTTAACAAATTGCTTTAATCAACGGCAGGAAAATTTTTTCGGGGCGTGGAAAATTTTACGCGGGTGAAAAATATGGATAAAAAAATAATCGTCGCGGGAATAGGACCCGGCAATGAAGATTACATTACGCCCGCCGCGCTGAAGAAAATTCGTTCGGCGAAATTTTTAGTCGGAGGACGGCGGGCATTAAAAGAATTTTCCTCGGCGAATCAGATAACCTGCGCGATAACCGCCAATCTCGACGCGCCGATAAATTTTATTCGCGAAAAAATTCTGCTCGGCGAAGTCGTCGTAATGGTCAGCGGCGACCCAGGTTATTATTCAATGCTTGATCTACTCCGAAGAAATTTCCCGTCCGAATCAATCGAAGTCATTCCGTCAATCAGCGCAATGCAACTCGCCTTTGCCAAAATCGCTTTGCCTTGGCACGATGCGACGCTTTTAAGTTTTCACGGGCGACAACCTGCGCGGGAAGCTTTGAAATTTTCTGCGGGAAAAATTTTGGGACTTTTGACTGACGCCGAATTCAATTCCGCGACCGTTTCCGAAATTTTGTTGAATTGCGGTTGGGATAAAAATTCCGCCTTGACAATCTGCGCGAAACTTTCCTATCCTGACGAAAAAATTTTTACAACGACGCTTGCCGAAGCCGTCGACGCCGAGCCCGTCAAACATTGTGTTTTGATTGTCCGAGATAAATTTAATTTGCTTTGAAGCCAACTCGATACTTTATAATCGATAAAAAATTTTGGGGGGACTTTTGACTGACGCCGAATTCAATTCCGCAACCGTCTCCGAAATTTTGTTGAATTGCGGTTGGGATAAAAATTCCGCCTTGACAATCTGCGCGAAACTTTCCTATCCTGACGAAAAAATTTTTACAACGACGCTTGCCGAAGCCGTCGACGCCGAGCCCGTCAAACATTGTGTTTTGATTGTCCGAGATAAATTTAATTTGCTTTGAAGCCAACTCGATACTTTATAATCGATAAAAAATTTTTGGGGGGACTTTTGATGAAACGTTCACTGAAAAAGATTTTGACTGCCGCATTATGTTTTGGAGTTATCGGGGTGCCGATTGCGAGCGCAGAGGCGGCTCCCGCCTTCGACGCCACAAACGCCGCGACAAGCAAAATCAAAGTCGAAAATCTCAAGCTCGTCAAGGATTGGGACAAGGTTTTTCCGAAAAGCGACAAAGTTAATCATCGCAAGGTTACCTTCGTCAATCGCTATGGAATAACTTTGGCGGCAGATTTATACGAGCCGAAAAATTATTCGGGCAAACTCGCGGCTGTCGCGGTTGCGGGACCTTTCGGTGCAGTCAAGGAACAAAGTTCGGGGCTTTACGCTCAGCAAATGGCGGAGCGCGGTTTTTTGGCTATTGCGTTTGATCCGTCCTTCACGGGCGAAAGCGGAGGTTCACCGCGTTTTGTCGCCTCGCCCGATATTAATACCGAAGATTTCTGTGCGGCTGTAGATTTTCTTTCTGTTCAACCCAATGTCGACGCGGAACGAATTGGAATAATCGGAATTTGCGGTTGGGGCGGTTTTGCGCTCAATGCGGCGGCGATTGATGCCAGAATTAAGGCGACCGTTACGACGACAATGTACGATATGAGTCGCGTCACTGCCAACGGCTATTTTGATTACGAAAAAGACGCCGCAACCATTGCCGCCGAACGTCAAGCCAATCGCGAAAATTTAAGACGTCAGCGCACCGCCGATTATAAAGCGGGAATTTATGCGCGGGCAGGCGGAGTTCCCGACGACGTTTCGCAAATGCCGCAATTCGTCAAGGATTATTACACCTATTACAAAACCAAGCGCGGCTATCATAAACGCTCGCTCAACTCCAACGCCGGCTGGAATTCGACAAGTGCTTTATCCTTTATGAATATGCCGCTTCTTTGCTACAGCTCCGAAATAAAAAATCCCGTGCTGATAATTCACGGGGAAAAAGCTCACTCGCGCTATTTTTCCGAGGACGCCTTCAAAAATTTGACGGGCAATAACAAAGAACTGATGATTATCCCCGGCGCGAACCACATCGACCTTTATGACAATCTCGATAAAATTCCGTTCGATAAGATTGAGAAATTTTTTAAAGACAATCTGCGATAAAATTATTTTGGAGTAATGGCGACGAGCCGCGCAGGTAAACCCGTCGCGCCCTTGATATTCGGCCAGGCGACAAACAACAATGCGCCTGCACGAGCGACTTTCTCCAAATTCGTCATGACTTCGACTTGAAGCTTGCCTTTGTCGAGCAAATATCTTTCGCAAGCCAAATCGCCCGCCTTGGCTGCCTCGGCAGAAGCGTCGGTATCAAGAGTTTCGTGACCATTGGCGGCGGCGTTGCGCGTTTCGTAAATGTACTTTAGCGCGTCGAGGCTCCAACCGGGGAAATTTTCGCTGCCGTCTTCGGCAATGCCCGAAATGGCGTTCATGTCAGGCCAATGCTTAGCCCAGCCGCTGTAAAGCGCGACAAATGCTCCGTCGGGGATTTCGCCAAAAGTTTTCTCATAAGCTTTAATATCGTCCGCCGTCACCGCGTAGTGAACGTCCGCCGCGACTTTTTCCGAAATGTCGACGACGCACAGCGGATAAATCATATTTTTTGCGCCGTAACTTTCGCTGAGCGGCGCATTTTTTATGAAGTGCCCCGGAAAGTCGATATGCGTGCCGAATTGCCCCGGAAACTTAAAAGTTTGAATCAGGCAGTCGAGCATGGGATTGCCCCAATTAAAACAAATTTTGCCGAGCTCAACGGCTCCTTCGGGTATGCCCGACCAATACGGGCTGTCGTTGTCAAGCGGGTGCGTCAAGTCGACAAGTTCATAATTCGTTTGCAATTCCTTCAAAAAATCCCAAAGTTTGTAACTCATTTAAATTTCTCCTTTTATCTTTAGATTTTGGCGGCGCGATTTTCATTGCCTACAAAGTCTGCTGATAAATTTTCCCTTTGAAATCGCCTGCAAAATCTTCGGCGCGTCCGACCGCGTATTCAATCTGATTCGGCGAAACTTTTCTGATATAAACGCCGCAATCGTCGTCGTCGGTCGTGTCGTTTTCGTCAAGGTAGCAATGAATCATTGAGACCTGCGCGGCAGTCATTTTTCCTTGCAGGGAGCGCGGAGCCGTCGTGTAGTATATCTCAAATTCGGGCTCGTCGGCAAATGTAAAGTAAGTCCACTTGCCGTAATCGATATTTTTGCCAATGCGTACCGTGAAAGTTTTGCCGTCGGTGCCCGCGTCGCCGAGAAAATACGGAAATGTTATATCAATGTCCTTGTCGTTCAGATTGTTGATTTTTACGTCCCTGCCGCCGCGCCGACACCTTAGCAACCCGAACGCCACGCCCGTTTTGCCCGTGCGCTGTTTATCGAGATCAAAAGTATTTTCCCGCGCAGGTTCTATATCAAAGGAAAATTTTTTAATATTATCCGTCAACATTACAACACGGTCAAATTCTATGGTATCTTTCTCGAACTCTGAAATCATTTCCCGCGCAACCGCGGCAAGTTCTTTTAAGCCAATTTCATCAGCCACGACGCAAATTTCTTTGGAAACAGAAATAAAATCTTCATATGTTTTTAAAATGTTGCGATCCGGAGTGGGAATTTTATCGATAAGGGCGCGAAGTCTTTCTCCGGCGGATTCGCTTTCCATGCCCAGCGGCATATGCAGAACAAAATCGCCGTCCTCATCTTCTATGAACTCTTCAAAAAGTTTCTTGACGACGGGCGAACGGCACGAATTGCCCGCCAGGAAAATGTGAATCGTATCAACGTCCTTATCCTTGAACGCACTGCGCAACGATTGGAAAAAGTTCACGACACCTTCGCGGATTCTGTCCTCAATGCATTTTTCCAACTTCGCCGCGTCAATCTTCAAATTAACCGAGACGCTGTAATTGTCGCTGTCATTGTCCTGTTTCTCGTAAGAAAATAAAGTTATATTCAGCGGAGCCTCCGTCAATTTCTCGCGCTCGGTGGTGTTCTCCCAAATCGGGCGGAGCTTTTCGGCGAGTGTGCGATTGTTCATGTGCGCGGAAGCGTCATTGCCTTTGCTGATTAAAGTTTCATCGCCGGAGAAGCCTGTACAGCCCGCCGGCAACGCGAACGGAATTTTTTTCTCGCGCATAATGTCGAGATTTTCTTTGTAAACTTCATAAGCAAGCAACTCCAAAATATTTTCGCCGCCGAGTAAAACATCGCCGTTAAAGCCGAATTGCTCAATCTCGAAGTTGCGCCGCCGATTTTCGGGAATGTATTCAATGCCGAAATCAAAATCTGTCGTACCGCCGCCGAAATCGAAGACGCCGTAAGCCACTTGCTCGCCGACTTCCTTAGGCTCCAAATTAAAACCTTCAAGCGCACTTATCGCATAAGCGGCGGGCTCACTCGCGCCCAGATAAACTCTGAAGCGTTTCATAAAATCTTCGTCGCGCAGGAGCGCGGGCGGCAAAGATTTTTTTATTCCGTTCTCAAAACTTTTGCGAATATGCTCGCGAATATCCTTCTTGTAATTGACGGGATAGGACAAAATATAATCCGGATAAATTTGATGGTGCATGTTGTTGATATAAAGCCCAAGATAATAGGCATAAAGCTCAATCGGGTCGAAGTCGCCCGCGTCAATTTCCTTTGTCGCAACGTAGGGATTTATCTCCTGAATTTCGCCCTGCAAATCCTTCAACACCGGATAACTTTGCTCGTCCTTAGCCCACTGCTTTAACTCGTTGAAAACCGAATTGTAGACGGAGGAGCCGACATTCTTTTTAAAAATGGCGTCCGCCGCCTGGTGCGAAACCGTAACTTGATTCCATTCGGTGAAAGGTCGTCCGACGCGTGCCCGATACGCCGCCAAGAAACTTTTTATGTCGCGCAGTTCAATGACGGTCGGATTTTCAAAATCTTTCATGGTTGGGGCTTTGGAGTAATCGCCCTGCCCGACGCGGAGCATACGCGCTTCGCCGTCGCGACAAACTACGATTGTACTTTTCGTGCCGAAATCGATCGCGCAAATTCCGTTAAATCGCACGTCGAGTTGAGGCGGACGCGCCACTAAAATTTCATCTTTCGGAAGCTGAACTTGCGCAGAATCCTCCGCCGCGTCCTCGAAAAGCTCCCAGTGCCCGCGATTAACGTCGGTCAGTTGCCTGTCCTCGTAGGGCTGAATATTGGCGCGTTTATTGTCGCAGTTCAGCAATTCTGTTTTCAGGGCGGCAACCGAGCCGGTATATTTTTTTTGCCCGCTCATAACGCCGTCGAGCGTTCCTTTTATGTCGAAGTCGTAATCAAAAACTTTTGCCTTGAACTTGCCGCTGAGTACGTC
>CAMNEX010000079.1 GCA_946536825.1 uncultured Selenomonadales bacterium
CGGAAAAAGTTATCGTGCGCGTTGTGCCAAATCGCGGGCGGGACGTTGCGCCGTTCCTTGCGGGTTTCGGCGACCTTTTGCCCGAATACGATTTTGTCGCGCACATTCATTCCAAAAAATCGCTTTACAAAGGCAGCGAGCAATTTAATTGGCGGAAATATCTTTTTAATGCATTGCTGGGCAATCCAAAGCGCATAAGAAAAATTTTCAAGGCGTTTGCTGATGATGAGAATGTCGGCGTAATTTATCCGCGCCCCGCTCCTACGGTTCCTTACGCCGCGTTTAATTGGCTTTCCAATCGCGAAGTCGGCAAAAAACTTTTGAGCCGCGCAGGCATTGCGCCGAATAAAACGGATTACTTTGATTTTCCTGCGGGCACGATGTTTTGGGCGCGGACTAAAGCTTTGCGGAAAATTTTTAATTTGAAATTGACGTTTGAAGATTTTCCGCTCGAACTTAGGCAAAATGACGGGACATTGGCTCATGCCTTTGAGCGTACGGTTTTATTGGCGGCGCGTTCGGAGGGCATGAATTATTATGAATTCGATTCGATTGAAGAAAAATATTTAATCAACGTCGGCAATAAAAATTTTTGGCAATACTACGGGCGCACGGATGCCGAAGTTCGCGACGGGATTTTAATGCAGGGCGAAATTGTTTCGTTTGCCGTGTTCGATACGTTGTTAATGCGTTATGTCGCCAAGCCTTATCACGTCAAAGAAATTATCGGGCTGAAGGTTGAGGATTTACTCGGACGAAGTTTTGATTTTGCGGAACTGCGCGACGAGGCGGAGGCTCAAGCGCGGCAAAATAAAGGCAGTGACGTTACCCTTGACGAAATTTATAAAAGTTTTGCCGCATTAACTGGACTTGACGCGGAGACTTGCAAAAAAATTTGCGAGCTGGAAATTGCAACGGAATTACGATTAGCCTTGCCGCGTGAAAGGGTTGTCGATTGGTTTAAAACGGCACTTCAGCGCGGGAAAAAAGTTTGGATAATTTCTGATACGTACATGCAAACGCCGGATCTTAAGCGGCTACTAAAAAAATGCGGCGTCGAGGGTTACGAAAAACTTTTAATTTCTTGCGAAACGGGCTTGCGCAAAGATACCGGCGCGATTTGGGATCATTTAGCAGAAAAAAATTTGAACTCGCCGTATAAACTCACGCAACTTGGCGAAAACGAGATGAGCGATATACAGCTGTCCGGCAATCGCGGCTTCGGCGAATATCATTTGATGAGCGCGTTGAATCTTTTGTCGCAAATACCTTTCGGGCGGAATTTATTGGAAAATTTGGATTACAAAATGTCGTTGTATGCGGGGATTTGTTTAGGCGTCGTGCTTGCGAAAAAATTTCACGATCCATTTATACTTTGCCAGGAATTTACGAGCGATAGCGGGCGACTTATTTTAGAAAATCCCCGTGAAGTCGGCTATTGGCTTTACGGCGTGTCGGCGTTTACATTTATTCTGGAAAATCAAGGCTTTTCGGATAAAAATTTTGATATACCGGTTGAAATTTTTAGCGGGAAAAATAATTTTGAGGAGCTTCGAGCGGGCGCGAAAGATTATTGCCGCGACGTAATGGAAATTTTCGGCGATATAATTCAGCGCGTGCCGATTGATAAAAATTTTGTTGACGCTTGGCGCAGAGCCTTTCTAAGCGATGATAAAATCGCCAAAAAATTTTCGTGAATTGCTGGAGATAGCTATAGGCAGGAAAAAATTTTTTCCTGTCTAATTTTTTTTTCGTGTATTATCAAAAGGAGGGCGAGGAAGTTGATTTATCGCGAATTGGGCAAGACGGGCTTGAAGGTCAGCGAAATCGGCATGGGTTGCGAAGGTTTTGCCGAAGAAAATTGCGCCGTGACGAAAAAACTTTTCGACGTTGCGGAGGTGGCAGGCGTAAATTATTTTGATTTATACACGTCCAATCCGAACGTCAGAAAAGCAGTCGGCGAGGCACTGCGCGGACGGCGAGAAAAATTTATAGCGCAGTCGCATATTTGTTCCGTGTGGCAGAACGGGCAATATAAGCGCACGCGAAAACTTTCGGAGGTTAAAGCGGGTTTTGAAGAATCTTTGCGGCAGTTGCAGACAGATTATATTGATGTCGGCATGATTCACTACTGCGACGCGCTTGACGATTGGGATAAAATAGTTTCGGGCGGAATTTTGGATTATGCCCGCGAATTAAAAGCGGCGGGGAAAATTTGCCATATCGGTTTGAGCAGTCACAATCCGCAAGTCGCGCTTAAGGCGGTAGAGAGCGGCGCGATTGAAGTTCTAATGTTCAGCGTCAATCCCTGCTACGATTTAATGCCCGCCTCGGAGGACGTTGAGGAACTTTGGAACGAAAAAAATTACGAGAATCATTTGACGAACATGGATCCCGACCGCCAAAAACTTTACGAGACCTGTCAAAGATTGGGCGTGGGAATTACGGTTATGAAATGTTTTGGCGGCGGTGATTTATTGGACGCGGAACTTTCGCCGGCGGGCGTAGCTTTGACGCCGAATCAATGCATTCACTACGCGCTGAGCCGTCCGGGCGTTGCGGTTGTATTGGCGGGGGCGCATTCCGTTGAGCAACTTAAGCAAAGCATTTCTTACGAAGACGCGACCGCCGAGGAAAAAGATTACGCGCTGACTTTTGCGAGTTTCCCGAAAATCAGTTGGAAGGGTCATTGCGTTTACTGCAGTCACTGCGCTCCGTGCGTCAAGAAGATTGACATTGCTTACGTCACGAAATTTTTGCATTTGGCAGAAACTCAAGGCGCGATACCCGAAACCGTTCGCGAACATTACGCGGCGTTGAAAAATCACGCGAGCGAGTGCATTAAATGCGGCGTCTGCGAAACGCGCTGTCCGTTCGGCGTGGAAATTCGCCAAAACATGGAAAAAGCCGCGCAGATTTTCGGCTATTGATTGGAGTGATTAAAATGTTTGAAGACGGCGCAAGGCTTGATGACATTATGAATATTTTTAAACCGCCGACTTTAGACGACGATGAAGACAAAAAAAAGGAACGCATTACGGACGCAGGAATCAGATACGCTTCAAGAAAAGATATTGTCGGCAACGATAATGTTCAAATGGAATTTACAGGTATAAGAAATTCGGAGGTATTAAAATGAGCAAAAAATTGGTAGCATACTTTTCGGCGAGCGGCTCCACGCGCAAGCTTGCCAACACTTTGGCGGAAGTTGTCGGCGCGGACACTTACGAAATTAAACCGGCGACGCCTTACACGGGCAAAGATTTAAATTGGAATAATTCGCAGTCGCGCAGTTCTGTTGAAATGGCGGATATTACTTCGCGCCCCGAACTCGCCGACAAAACCGCGCAGATTGCAAACTACGACACGATTTTTTTGGGCTTTCCTATTTGGTGGTACGTCGCGCCGCACATTATAAACAGTTTCCTTGAGAGTTACGACTTTGGCGGCAAAACAATTATTTTGTTCGCGACTTCGGGCGGAAGCGGTTTCGGCGAGACGCTCAATCAGCTTAAACCGTCCTGCGCGGAGTCTGTGAAATGGATTGTAGGCAGAGTATTCCGCGGGCGCACCGATAAAAACACTTTGAACGATTGGATTAAAACTCTCCCGCTCGACTGATAAATTTCTTTGCAAAAAAAACCTCTCTCCAAAATCGGAGGGAGGTTTTAATTTTAAATTTGCGGTTGAGATTTCAGAATCGCCTCGGAATATAAAGCGACGCCTTCAGTTGCGTTCGGGTGAATCCAATCGGTTAAATAATACTTATGCGGCTTGCGATTTAAAGCCGCCTTGATGTAAAAGTTCGGATTAATGAAAATATCGCCCGTCGTCTCGCAAAATTTTTTCAAAGCCGCGAGATAGGAATTGTTCATAATTATTTTGGCGCGATATTTCAAAGCACTAACCTTGTCGCCGTCAGTCGAAGTCCACGGCGCGATAAAAACAAATTTCGCGGCGGAATTATTCTTCAAAATTTCCTCGCGCAAAATATTAATGCAGGAAATATATTCTTCGGGCGTCATCGCGCAAATATCTTCCTTGCGATAGCGGACGTCATTTGTGCCAATCGCGACGACGAACAATTCCGCGGGCGCGGCGGCAATTTTGCTTAAAATTTCTTCTGAAAGCAGGCGTTTAATCGTGGCTCCACCGAAGGAGGCGTTAAATATCGTTCCGCCGATAAACGGTATAAGCGGCTCGTACCAAGGAACGCCGCCGTTTTTTGTGCCGTGCGTAATGGAATCGCCGACAAAACAAATGCTTTTTGCTTCTTGAAGACAGGTAAAAAATTTCCCTTTGGCAAGTGCGGCATCAATTTGCAAAGGCGCGACGGTTTTTCTTTGAAAACCTTCCTCGTCGAAGAAATAACGTTGTTGAATCAAATTTTCATTCAGCTCCGTTCCGAGTGCAACTCGCGTGATATGTTTCAGGACGTAAGAAATTCTTTCAAGCTCAAAAGTGCTTATCTCGCGCTTGAGTTTATCGCTAGTCAAGATTTCGTAAATCGGTAATGGGCGATAATTTCCCGACAGCGCGGAGCGCGTCCACATTGGGATAATCGCGCCGCCCAAAATTTTTTTTGTCTCGCGATCGATATAAATTTCCGCCATTATAGAGGCGTCGCCGTCGTGCTCGCGATAAATATTGGCGTAATTGCCGGGCGAGTATAAAGTAAAAGTTTTTCTTCCGTCAACCGTTTCAATTACGGCGGGCTGAACCGAATGAGTATGGTCTCCCAAAATTATATCCGCGCCGAGCGAAAGAAAAGTTTCACGCCAAAATTTTTGGTTAGAGTTAGGCTCGTCGACAAATTGCGTGCCCCAATGCGGCAGAACAATTATCAAATCGGGCTTATGACTTTTGGCAAGCTCAAAATCTTTTTTTACAGACTCCAAAACGCTTTGAAATTCGGGAATATCGCGCCGCGTGATCAAGGACGTCACATAGGATAATTCTTCGCTCAGCAAACTTTCCGTCTTGAAACCATTTGCGCCGTAAGTGTAAGCAATGAAAGCCATTTTTATTCCGCTTTTCTCAATAATTTTGACTCGCGAATTTGCTTTATCCTCCGCGCTTTGGTAAGTGCCGACGAAGTCGAGATTTTTTTTCTTTAAAACGTCAATGGTTCTTTTGAGCCCGTCAACGCCCATGTCCAAAATATGATTGGTGGCGGTCGTGACGAAATCGAAACCCGCATTTTTTACCGCATCGGCAAATGTGTCGGGGAAATTCAAATAAAGCCTTTTGCCGTCCGCGAAGTTGCTCTGCGAAAATAATTTTGCCGTCCCGCCGCAAGGTCCTTCAAAAACTCCGATTGAAAAATCTGCGCTCGAAATATATTCCTTGGTGAACTCGAACATTTCGTCAAAATTGTAATTCTTGCCGTTAAAAGCTCGCTTAACCTGATCTTCCAACAGAATCAGATCGCCGCAAAATAAAATTCGGAACGCGCCTTTAAAACTCTCCAGAGTCGCCGAATCTATGCTACGATAAATATTTTTTTCCTGAACCTTAAGCACAGAGACGGAAGAAATTACGCTTCGGGGGGGGGGTATTTTATTTACCGCTTTTTCAGCTTTAATTTTGCGATAATCGACAATAGAGAGCCAACGATTATTTTGCGGAGAATTTTTTTGAATCACTGCGGGAGCGGATTGAACGACGGTGCAATTATCCGGGACGTCTCGCGTAACGCTACAACCCGCGCCGATTCTGACGTTGTTGCCGATTTTGACATTGCCGATAATTTTCGCGCCCGCCCCGATGTAAACGTTATCGCCTATAGTCGGTGCGCCGGCGTTTTTGCTGTCAAGGAGCGTATTGCTGCCGATTGTGACGCCTTGAAAAATCGTGCAACCCTTGCCGATTTTCGCCGACGCAGATATAAAAATTCCGTAGAAACTGTGCGGCGTTACAAATGGAGTTATATTTCTGTTTAAAGGTATGCTTGACCCGAAATAATGATTGATAGCAGAACATTTAAGGCGAGCTTTTCTTTTTTCCAGAGCAGATTTTGCCGTGAAATATTTTTTGAACGACTCCCAGAAAACTTTTTTAATCCGCGCGTTGTCCAAATATGCTTGCGCGGCTTTAACGCTTTCTTCGTCCGGCAATGAATCGATATATTCAAAGATGTTTTGATTGAGTTTTAAAGGATTATCCAAAATAAAACCTCCTTCCGATTAAAGCGCGGTAATAACCCAGAGATAATTTTTCTTGGCGAGTTCGTTGACGTTTTGAATCTGCGCGGGTGTGAGTTTATCTTTTATAAAAAGTTTGGGCGTCGAGGAGAAGAGCGGAACTTTTTCGACGCGGAGCCCGTGAGTTTTTAAAAATTCTATTGCCTCCTGCTCGTCCTGCAGTGCGTCGTCGGCAATTTTGTCGTCAAAAACTTTTTCGTACATTGCTTTAGTTTCAGCGTAAAGCGTCTCGGCATTTTCTGCGCCGTAAAGAGCCGCCGCAACGTCTTTGAAATATTTTTTCTGCGTGAAGTCGGAAGTTATCAGACAGCCGCCGTGTTTTTTGAGGACGTCGCGGAGATTTTCAAAGGCTTTGGCGTGAATATCTTTAGCAAGATAAATGGAAACGCCCTGTTCGATAATGCAAATTTCGCCCTTGAGCTTATCCGCGCTCGCCGTCATGCCTTGCGCATCTTGGAGCCAAAACGCGTCGTAGGAAACATTTTTCTTGGCTTTTTTGCCGAACTCGTCAATGCACCAATCGCCGATAAGACAAACTGTCTGCAATTCGCCGACAACGACTTTGCGCCCCTCGTCGCCGAGAATCATTGCTCGCGGAGAGAGACTGCAAGCCAAATCGAAGACGTTTTTATAATTTTTTTCGCGAACAAATTCTATTGCGGCGGCGTAGTTCAGTTCTTGATAAAGGCTGTTAACCATTTGAATTCTATTGAAGTCCTTAAGATTATCCGCCGTGAAAAATACAGGGCGTCCGATAAGCTTTAAGAAATTTTGCGCTTCGGGGATGCCCGCCGCCGCCAGCCATTGCAATTTGACCTGCGCGGAATATTCGACCATTTCAAATTCCGCCGCTCGCGCAGTCGTCGAAATTGTCAACGCGGCAATCAGCAGAAATGTCATTAAAAATTTTTTCATACAAAAAAACTCCTTACTTAAATTCAACAAACTCGTTAATATTCGCGCCGCCTTTAATCATCGGCTCGACGAAACTTCGCCAGACATTTAAAACTATGACGCGGGGATTTTCGGTATCGTCGATAGCCTTAGCCAGCGCGTGAGCAAAATCTTCCTGCGTCGAGACCGCCTCCGCCTTTATGCCAAAACTCTGCGCGTAGGCGACGTAATCCATTTGATAATCAAGTTCGCAGGCGATAAATCTTTCTTTGTAAAAAACTTTCTGAAGTTGGCGAATCATGCCCAGGCTTGTGTTGTTGACAATCAGCGAAATAATCGGCAACTTCAGGCGGGCGATTGTGTAATATTCGTTGCCGGTCATTTTAATGCCACCGTCGCCAGTTACGCAAATGACGCGCCGATTTTTTCCGTAGGCAAGCTGAGCCCCCATTGCTGCGGGAAGTCCGAAACCCATAGTTCCCAAGCCGCCCGAAGTCAGCCACGTGCGCGGCTCCTCAACATGCAAATGCAACGCCGCCCACATTTGATGTTGTCCGACGTCCGTCGCGTAGGCAAAATTTTTCCCTGCAGTTTTTTTCGCAATTTGATTCATTGCCCAAGGAACCGTCAGACGATTGACTTGATAATCGTAGTCGTATTCCTCCTGCCAACTTTCAATTTGCCGCCACCAATCTGCGCGGGATTTATTCGCCTCGTGACGCATTAAAAGTTTCAAGATAACCTGCATATTTCCCGCGAGACCGAGACTGCCCTCGATATTTTTATCAATCTCGGCGGGGTCAATGTCAATGTGGATAAATTTTTTCGACCGCGTGTACTTGTCGACGTTGCCGGTTTGCCTGTCGCCGAATCGACTTCCGACCGCGATAACCAAATCCGCCGCCGCTATCGCGTGATTAGCCGCCTTTTTGCCGTGCATGCCCGCGAAGCCCAAATTTTGTGGGTGACTGCGCGGGACAGCTCCGATACCCATTAGCGTATTGACGAGGGGCAAATTAAATTTTTCAATGAAAGCGATAATTTCCTTTGACGCACCCGCCGAAATCGCTCCGCCGCCCACGATAACCGCAGGACGCTCCGCCTTGGCAATTTCCTCCGCCGCCTCCGCCGCGCAGATTATAAAATCGGCGTCAGGTTGCGCGGGAGTTTTTTCTTTGACTTCCTGGGGACGATAATCGACTTCCGCAAAAAAAATATCTCTGGGCACGTCGACAAGGACGGGACCGCGTCGCCCGCTCATTGCAATTTCAAATGCCTGTCGAATCGTCGGGACTAAAAGTCGCGCTTCCTTGACTTTGAAATTGTGTTTCGTGACGGGCATTGTTATATCCAAAA
>CAMNEX010000080.1 GCA_946536825.1 uncultured Selenomonadales bacterium
AGCTCATCTGAATCTCGTCCTCTTCGACTCCAAGTTGCTCTTTGACGATTTTTTTAACCTGCTCAAACGTTGACACTTACAGTCACCTCCTTTCAAAGCCGCGTCACATGACCATTCCGCCGTCAACCGACAGTATCTGCCCCGTGATATACGCCGCTTGATCCGATACCAAGAACGCCACTGCATTGGCAACGTCTTCGGGAGTTCCCATCCTTCCCGCAGGTATCTCTTGCATCATTACTTCTTTAACTTTTTCGCTTAGCGCGGCTGTCATATCGGTGTTGATTAAGCCCGGCGCAACCGCGTTGACCGTTACGCCACGCGAAGCAAGTTCCCTTGCCGCCGATTTTGTAAAGCCGATTATGCCCGCCTTTGCCGCCGCGTAATTCGTTTGGCTTATGTTGCCTTTAAGCGCGACAATGCTCGACATGTTCACGATTCGCCCGCCGCGCTGTTTCATCATGAGTTTTGTAACGGCTTTTGTGCAGTTGAAGACGCCTTTTAAATTCGTGCCAACAACTTTGTCAAAATCTTCCTCGCTCATTTTCAGCAGAAGATTGTCACGGGTTATGCCAGCGTTGTTTATTAAAATATCAAGTTTGCCCCATTTGTCAATAACTTTTTTTATAAGCTCCGCCACGACCTCGAATTTTGAAACATCGCCTTGCAGGAGTATTGCCTCGCCGCCTTGCGTTTCAATTTCGGTTTTGACTTCCTCGGCTTTTGCGGCGTTGCTCGCGAAGTTCAAAGCAACTTTTGCTCCGTCTTGCGCCAAGCGCAGTGCTATTGCTCGTCCTATGCCCCGCGATGCACCCGTCACGAACGCAACTTTGCCCGATAAATTTTTTTCCGTCGCACTCATTACAACTTTTCGCCTCCCGCTTGCAGAATATAGCACAAAGATTTTTTCTTGTCTACAATTTTTGCCCCGTCTTAAGTTCATTAAAAAATATTCAGTCGTTGAGACCTCCAAAGTTTTATACTTTCAGCGCGGCGAGAGTTTTTTCAAGGCTGTCTCGGTTTTCGACGTTGAGACTTTTAATTTTTTTATCAATGCGCCGATTGAAGCCGCAAAGCGTTTTGCCGGGTCCACACTCGATAAAAATTTCCGCGCCGAAATTTTTCATTGCCTCGACGCAAGCAATCCACTTGACGGGGTGATCTGCCTGCGCGATTAAATTATTTTTTATCTGCGCGGCGGAAGTCTCAAGCTCGCCGTTAAAATTCGCCGCAACCGGAAATGCCGCGTCTTGCAACTCGACTTTGTCAAGTTCAACCGCCAATTTTTTTGCGGCGGGAGCCATTAACGTGCTGTGGAAAGGCGCACTGACAGGCAAGATAACTGCTTTTTTCGCGCCCGCGGATTTTAATTTCTCTACTGCCGCTTCAACGCCGCGAGTTTTTCCCGCGATAACCGTTTGTCCGGGGCAGTTGAAATTGACTGCTTGAACTTCGCCGAATTCCGCCGCCTCCGCGCAGATTTTTATTATCGTCGCGTCGTCAAGACCGATTATCGCCGCCATTGCTCCTTCGCCGACAGGAACCGCCTCCTGCATAAATTTTCCGCGCTTATGCACCAAAACAACCGCGTCCGAAAATTTCATTGCGCCCGCCGATACCAACGCCGAATACTCGCCCAAACTGTGTCCGCCGGCAATATCCGCGACAATTCCTTCCGATTTTAAAATTTCATTGACAATCACGCTGACAACCAAAATCGCGGGCTGGGTGTTCGCCGTCAACTTTAAATCGTCCTCCGAGCCTTCAAAGCACATTTTTTTTATCGAATAGCCCAAAGCGTCGTCCGCCTCGTCGAAAAGTTTTTTTGCCGCGTCGAAGTTATCGTAAAAATCTTTACCCATGCCGACTGCCTGCGCGCCTTGCCCCGGAAAAATAAAAGCCGTCTTGCCCATAAAAATTTCCCCTTCCGAAATGAAAAATGATTGACGATTAGAATTGCTCCGACCGCCAATCACTTCCTTGAAAAATTTTCATTCGTATTTGCTCTGAACTTTCGCGACGACAGGCGCAATGCCGTTTACAATGTCGTCGATAATTTCTTTGACGGTTTTAATATCGTCGAGCATGCCCGAAATTTGTCCTATCATAACCGAGCCGTTTTCAACGTCGCCTTTATGCGTCGCTCTGTGCAACGCGCCGACTCCGAGCTGTTCGAGTTCTTCATTGGACGCGCCCGCCGCTTCCATTTCAAAAAAAGTTCGCGTGAGTTTGTTTGCGATAACTCTGACGGGGTGACCGAGCGTCCTGCCCGTGACGACCGTCGACCTGTCCTTAGCTTTGAGCACGAGATTTTTATAATTTGGGTGAGCAATGCACTCTTTGCTGAGGACAAAACGCGTGCCCATTTGAATTGCGCTGGCTCCCAAGGCGAACGCCGCGACAATTCCCCGTGAATCGCCGAAACCGCCCGCCGCAATAACGGGAACGTCCACCGCGTCGACAACCTGCGGAATAAGCGGCATTGTGGAAATTTCGCCGATATGCCCGCCCGATTCGCAACCTTCGGCAATGACCGCGTCCGCGCCGCCTTTGACAAGTCTTTTCGCCAAAGCAACACTCGCCACAACCGGAATAACTTTCGAGCCGATTTCTTTAAGTGCGGGAACGTATTCGCCCGGATTGCCCGCGCCCGTCGTCACCACGGGAACTTTTTCTTCAACCATGAGTTGCATAACTTCCTTGACGAACGGCGACATTAACATTATGTTCACGCCGAAAGGTTTATCCGTCCAACCTTTGCACTTTTGAATTTCCTTTTTTAAAATGTCCGGAGGCATATGCCCCGCGCCGATAAGTCCGAGCCCGCCCGCGTTCGATACCGCCGAGGCAAGTTCTGCCGTCCCTATCCACGCCATGCCGCCTTGAAATATCGGATACTTGATATGCAGTAACTTACAGATGGCGTTATTTTCAAACATGTAATCTCTCCTCCTCAACGGTTGCGCCGCTCGGCAGCCTGTCAATATGCCTAAATTATACGAATACCTTTCATTTGTCAATTTAAAATTTGTTTAAAGCGCGGCTTTTATTTTCTCAAAAATTTTGCTGTCGACGTAATTTTTTGTGACGCCGATAGCCGAACAAATTGCCTTAGCGTCGGACGAGCCGTGACTTATCACGCAACAGCCGTCCACACCCAAAAGCGGTGCTCCGCCGTTTTCCGAAACGTCCAGCCGCTTCGACATGTTCCTGAAAGTCTGCGCAATCAAATTTCTGCCTAAAATTTTCGCGCCGCCGTTAGACTCAAGCTCTTCAGTCAAAAGTTTCATTATCGTGAGTGCGAGCCCTTCGCCGAATTTCAAAACGACATTGCCGACAAAGCCGTCACAAATTACAACGTCAAACGTCCCGCGAGGAATATCGCGCCCCTCGGCATTGCCCGCAAAATTTATTGTCGACAAATTTTTCAGCAGTTGATAAGTTTCCTTAGCCTGTTCATTGCCTTTGGTTTCTTCTTCGCCGATATTCAACAGCGCGACCGCAGGATTTTTTATTTTCAAAACGTGTTCGGCATAAAGCGAGCCCATTATCGCGCTTTGAGCAAGATGTTCGGGTTTGCTGTCGACGTTCGCGCCGCTGTCGAGTAAAAGAGTTGTGCCGCGAGGCGTCGGGATAGGCGTCGCTATTGCGGGACGCCCGATGCCGTGAATCCGCCTTAAAATCAGCTGAGCCGCCGCAACTGCCGCGCCCGTCGAGCCCGCCGAAAGTACCGCGTCGCATTCGCCGTCTTTTACCATTTTTGTTGCAATGACTATCGACGAATTTTTTTTATTGCGAACGGCGTCGGCAGGGTGTTCGCCCATTTCTATGACTTCGCCCGCGTGCCTTATCGTTATCGGAAAATTTTCCTTGCCCGTCTCTTTTTCAAGCGCGTTGGAAATTTTTTCTTCGTCGCCGACCAAAATTATTTCGCAGGAATATTTTTGCACCGCCTGCACTGCGCCTTTTATTATTTCCGCCGGAGCTTTGTCACCGCCCATGGCGTCGACTGCTATTTTCACAAATCCCCGCTCCTTCAAAAACTTTCTATCAAAAAAAATAGGCAGGTTTTCAATGCCTGCCCAAATGTTTCCGCTCTTTTTAAGCCGTCTCGATGACTTCGCGCCCGTCATAGTAACCGCATTCCAGGCACACATGGTGTGGGAGTTTAGGTTCATGGCATCTCGGACATTTTACATAGTTCGGAGCTTCCAACTTCCAATTTGCACGCCGCCTGTCGCGTCTGCTTTTGCTCAATTTTCTTTTAGGTGCCGCCAAAAGTCACACCTCCTTATTTCGTCTTAAAATTTTCCAACGCCGCGAGCCTCGGATCGATTACAAATTTTTCGCAATCGCACTCGCCGTCGTTTAAATTCGCACCGCACACGGGACATAACCCTTTACAGTCCGCTTTGCAAAGATTTTTCATCGGCTGCCCGGCAAGCAGAACATCTCGCAAAAGTTTAGTCACGTCGATTAAATCTTCAACCGCCGTCGCTTTGTCAAATTCTTCTTCAAATTCGTGAACTTGATTTTCTGTCGCTTGCGTTAAACATCTGTCGCAGGTAAAATTTTTTTTGCATTCAATGCGCCCGCTTATAACGAAACATCTGCCGACATCTTCGACTTCGCCGAAAATTTTAACGTCGCCGATAAAACCTTCTTCTGAAAAATCTTCGCCGAAAAGTTTTTCCGTTGTCGCGCTGAACTCGAAAGGAGCCTTGCCGCCCCTTGCCGTTTGCACTTTCGGCATTTTACAACACCGCCTTTCCCCTGTCAAGGAACATGTTTTAACGGGAAGATTTTTTTATTGCTCAAGCAGACTTTCCATAATCGGAAAAATATCGTCCGCCTCTTTGAAGTGCTCCAAAATTTTTTTGTGGAAATTTACGCTGTGGTTGTTTTGTAACGTAAACCAATCAACAATTTCCAACAAATTTTCTTTGCTTGAAAAATTTTTTTGCGTTGCAGAAAAAATTATCAGCTCAAAAATTTTGTACGTCGACACGAAAACCGCGTAATTCTTGACGAAACTTTCTTCCAATCGCCACGGATAAATATTTATAAAAAGTTCATTGACGAGATAATTTTCAAGGAAGGTCGAATATTTTTCCGAGAAATTTTTTCGGGCCGCGGCGAGTTTTTCGTAATTGGCGGCGATTTCGGAAGTGGACACGTTATTATTTTTATCGGGCTTAATCTGCAGAACGTCGACAACCATATCCATAAACTTGCGCCCCGTTTCCGATAAGCGTGCTTTTTCGCCGCCGTAAAAACTTTCAAAGAGCTTGGCAAATATCAATTCGACAAATTTTTTTGCGTCGAAGGAAACTATTCGGAGCATGAGCGGCATTTGTTCCGCCAAAAATTTCTTTGATTCATAAGTCAAAATTAATTTTCTCAAGTCGTCGATTAGGATAATTGCTTCCGACTCCGTGAAAACTTTTCCGGCGGTCATTTCGTCAAATTTGTCTAGGAAAAAACCGAGCATGATTAATCTTTGCGTGATTGTCAACGTCCGCTCCTGCAGGATTGAAATCATTGCCACTTGTGTTTCAAGCATACATTTGGCTAAGTTCTCGTCGGTTTTGACTTTTGTTATTGCGATTTTGCCGCCGTTGGAATGAATTTTCTCCGACACTTCGACAAATTCAAATTTCAGCGGCTCTTCTTGAAACAAAACCATTTCCGCCGCCACGGGGCAAGTTAAAACCAATGCGCGTTCAAAAAATCTCCCGAAATTATATGTGTAGCGCGGATAAGTCGCGCAGGTTTTTGATAAAAAATCTTCGCCGTAATCCCTTTGCAAGCGGCATAAATTATTTTCTGTCAGGAACGGGCAAAAAAGTTTTTCGGTCAATTTTATCAAATAACTTTTGTCTTTCGATTTTATATTCTTGATAATTTCTTGAGCGTCCGGAAGTTGCGAATACCTTTGATAAATTTCCCCGTCAACAAAAATATTCCAATTCTTGCAACAGCGGGCGGCGCACTTCGCGCCGTTGCATTTAAATTTGCCGACGTATTCGGGCTGAAAGTACAGATAATTTTTTTCCATAATTCAAACCAAATTATTTGCAATCATGTATTCGGCGATTTGCAGGGCGTTGAGAGCCGCGCCCTTTCTGATTTGGTCGCCGCAAACCCAAAGATTGAGCCCGTGAGCAATGGAAAAATCTTTTCTGATACGCCCGACCTCAACGGCGTCTTTGCCCGAAGTTTCAAGCGGCTGAGGATAAATCATTTCGGCGGGATTGTCGCGAACGATGACGCCGGGGAATTTTTCCAGCGCGGCGCGAGCCTCGTTTACCTCGACTTCGCTTTCAAATTCGACGTTGACCGATTCGGCGTGACTGCGATAAACCGGAACGCGAATTGTCGTTGCCGTGATTTTCAGTGCGTCGTCCTCCATGATTTTCTTTGTCTCGTCGACCATTTTCATTTCCTCTTTGGTGTAAAGATTGTCCATGAAAATATCGATTTGCGGCAGGAGATTGGACGCTATCTGATAGTGCTTGTCGAGTTTCGCGACGGGCAAAACCTTGGCTTCGACTTCCTCTCCGCGAGCCAATGAATCAAGTTGCGATTTTAATTCGTCCATGCCTTCGCGCCCCGCGCCCGATACCGCTTGATATGTCGAAACGACTACGCGCTTGATTTTCGACAAATTGTAAAGCGGCTTTAACGCCATAACCATAATTATTGTTGAGCAATTCGGATTGGCGATTATTCCCTTGTGCCGCGAAATTGCTTGCGGATTGACTTCGGGTACGACCAGCGGGACTTCCGGATCCATGCGGAAATTTGAGGAATTGTCTATGACGACCGCGCCCGCCTTGACTGCCGCCGGTGCAAAGAGTTTACTCGCCGCGCCGCCTGCGAACAGTGCAATTTTTACGCCGTCAAAAGATTTTTCCGTTGTCTCCTCAACCGTGTATTCTTTGCCCATGAAATTTATTTTTTTGCCCGCCGAACGCGAAGACGCTAACATTTTCAATTCGCCGAACGGGAAGTTGCGCTCCTCGATTAGTTTCAAAAACTCCTGCCCGACCGCCCCCGTTGCTCCAACTATCGCTGTGTTAAATTTCTTCATTAAAATTTCCTCCTTTAATAATATTTTCTCCTTCGCGGAAGGATTGTTTTCATAAATAGTTCCAAGGGCTGACAGGTTCGCCGCTGAGCCTCACTTCAAAGTGACAGTGCGGACCGGTTGAATTGCCCGTTGAGCCGCAATAGGCGATAACGTCGCCTTGATTGACTTGTTGCCCGACGCCAACAGCAAGGCTTTCGTTGTGCCCGTAAAGCGTGACAATTCCGCCGCCGTGGTCAATCATAATCGTGTTACCATAACCGCCAATCCAGCCCGCCTCAATCACGACGCCGCCTTGAGCCGCGTGTATCGGCATGCCATAATCGCCGCCAATGTCAAGCCCGCTGTGAAATCGCTGACTGCCGAAAATCGGATGCGTTCTCCAACCAAATTCAGAAGTTATCGGTCCGGAAATCGGCCAAATCATTCCGCCGCCGTAATTTTGCATGACGTATTCTTCGCCGAATTCCACAACGTCGACATTGCCCGCTTGCGCCGCCGCCTCCATTTGCGCTTGTCGCAGAGCTTCCATTTCTGCTTGACGCCGCCGCGCTTCTTCTTCTGCCGCCTTTTTGTATCTGTTTTCTTGAATCAAGTGTTCGACTTCTGCGGACGACGCCATCATCTCGTCGTATTGCTGATTATAAATTTCTTTGTCATTTTCCATTAAATCTATAAGTGCTTGTTGTTTGGCAACTTTTTCCAAACTTATGTTCTTAGCTTCTTCCGCTTTGGTTGCTAATTCTTCCTGAATTTTTCTGTCCGCTTCAAGTTGCTTGCCGACTTCTTTTATTTCCGTTTGATACGCCAAAACATTGGCGACAAGCTCCGAATCGCGAATCATGACGCGCTTTAATAAATCCATTCGCGTTAAAAAATCTCCAAAATCCTGCGCACCGAAAAGTACATCCAGATAAGAAATTTGTCCGTTGATATAAATATCGCGGACGCGATTTTCTAAAACTTCGTGTTTCTCGTTTAGCTCCGCGGTGACTTCGACGAGTTTGTTTTCGTTTTCGTCAATGCGCCAAAGTGTTTCGTCGAGCGCGTTTTGTTTTTCTTCGTAATCGGCAACGGCAACCGCCGCTTCCTCGTCGAGCTGTCGTTTAAATTCGGAGACAGAATCAATTTTCCCCTGAATCAATTCTATTGTCGCACGCGCCTTTTCTGCCGCCGCCTCGTAGGAGGCTTTTTCGCCTTCCAACTCTTCAACTTCTATATCTAGCTGTTCCAATTCGTCAAGTTCTTCGTAGTCCTCGTCGTCCGCGAAAACCGGCGAACACGTCAAAAAAGTTATCGCCGTCAGCAGGATTAAAAATTTC
>CAMNEX010000081.1 GCA_946536825.1 uncultured Selenomonadales bacterium
AATAATTTTCGAGCGGTTCAAGGTGCGGGTGTCCGTAAGTGTTGCGGCGTTCTTCGTCGGGACCCGCGCTGATTAAAACATAAGAAGGATTAACCGTCTTGACAAAATTTTCCGTCGAGGCGGTGTAACTTCCGTGATGTCCCGCCTTAAGCACGTCGCATTTTAAATCTTTTTCGTCATTGTCCGCCCAAATCTCGGACTCAACTTTTCGTTCGGCGTCGCCGGTGAACATCATAGAAAATTTTTTGTAAGTCAGCTTGCCGACAACGGATTCATTATTCGGGTCGGATTTTTGCCCGCCGTTGACCGCCTCGACAATTTCCGGCAACGGGTAAAGGACTTTAAAATTCACGCCGCCGCCAAAGTCCAAAGTGTCACCGACTTTTAATGCGGTGCGCTTTATGCCGGCAGTCTCAATCGCTTTCATGTAACTTTTATAAAGCGGGGAACTCGAAACAATTCCGTTGTCGTAAACTTCGGCGACAGAAATTTTTTCAAGGTAGGGATTTGCTTTAACTTCCTTTGAACTCGGATTGATTAAAACTTTCGCGTTGCCGATATGATCGGCGTGCGGGTGCGTCAAGATAAGTTTATCAATCTTCGTGACGGCGAGTTTTTCCAACTCGTTGACAAGAAGTTCACGCTCGTCAGTGTCGCTCGTGTCGATTAAAATTGTTTGTTTCTTAGTCTGAACTAAAATCGCGTCGCCCTGTCCCACGTCCAGCATTGAAATTTTTAAATCCCCGTTGACTTTCTGCGCGGGCGTGGCTTCGGCTTTTGGCTCTGCTTTTGATTCTTCCTTAGGCTGTCCGCCGCAACCGCTCAAGATAAAAACCGCCAGCACGAGCACCGCTAAAAAAATTTTCTTCATTCAATCATCCTTTCTTTTCATTCTTGTAGATAATGTACATTCTGATAAACTTCGTCACAGTCCAAAATCCAAACGACGCGATATAAATTTTATCCAGCAGCGAAAGATTGTTGTAATCGAAATGTAAAAACAAAAATATCGCCGCCAATATAATTAATCCGTCGAATTTGTCAAACGTTTTTTTTAAAATCTCCAACAAAATTGCTCGTCCTCCCTTTTTGCGAAGATTATATCATGTTTCTTTCATTTTTTACAAAGACTTTTTTGACGAAAATAAAAAAATCCCGCCGAATTTTTTGACAGGATAATTCTATTTTAAAGATAGTATTTACTTCGTAAGTTGGGCGTTGATATGCTTCCACGCCTCGTCGCGAGTGACTTTGTTGCCGTCGATAAAATATTCGTTGGTATTTATCAAACCGCCGTGATCTTTAATCGTGACGCCGTATTGGTTGAATGTGTCGCGCAGTTTTACAAATTCGTCGTGCGTGAGGACGGGAACGCCCAGAACATCACTATTATAAACACTTACGCCGAGTTCTTTGAATTTTTTTGCGTCGTCCGCACTTTCAAGGTAAGTGCCGCCCGCAACGTTGTCGAGTTCCTCGTCCTTCAAGATTTCGTCTTTCAAAATTTCTTTTGCCATTTTTATCAGCCTCCAAATTTCTTTCTGCCCATTATACGACAGGGTTGCGATTTCGTTACAAAAAATTTCCGCGCTGTGCTAAAATATTTTCGACTAATCCGACGGGAGGAAAAAATTTTGTTTGTAAGAGGAGAACTTGAGAAGATTGAACAAAAAGTTTTGAGGGGCAAGCGATTGAGCCGCGAGGACGGGAAATTTTTATTTGCTTGCAACGAGCTGACTTGGCTCGGAGCGTTGGCAGATTATGTGCGGAAAAAAATTTGCGGCAATCTTGTTTATTACAACGTCAACTGCCACGTGAACTTGACGAATATTTGCAAATCGCGCTGTAAATTTTGTGCGTTCGGGAGAGATGCGCAAGACCGCGGCTCCTACGCCATGACGCTTGACGACGCGATTAATTTGGTTGAGGAGGCGAGCCGCGACCCGCATTTATCGGGCTTGCACATTGTCAGCGGCTTGCACCCTACGTGGACTTTTGAAAATTATTTGGCGTTCGTCGAGGTTCTTCACGAAAAATTTCCATTGTTGCATATCAAAGGCTTCACGGGCGTCGAGATTCAGCATTTCAGCAAAATTTCGGGCTTGAGCGTCGAAGAAATTTTAATCCGACTAAAGGCGGCGGGGCTTGAGGCTATCGCGGGCGGCGGCGCGGAAATTTTAACCGACCGCGTGAGAAATTTACTTTGTCCAAAAAAAGCAACTGCCGACGAGTGGTTAAACGTCGCAAAAACGGCGCATAAGCTCGGAATAAAAACAAATGCTTCCATGCTTTACGGGCATATCGAAACTTTTGCCGAGCGCGTCGAACATTTAATCAAACTGCGCGACTTGCAGGACGAAACCGGCGGCTTTCAAACTTTTATCTGCTTCCCTTTCCTGCCGAAAAATACCGCGCTCGAAAAAGAAATTAAACAAACTTCCATGTGGGACGATTTGCGGACAATGGCAATTTCGCGGCTCATGCTCGACAACTTTAAAAATATCAAGGCTTATTGGGTTATGTTGACGGTGCCCGTTGCGCAGGTTGCGTTGAGTTTCGGCGCAAATGACATTGACGGGACGATTCACCGCGAAAAGATTTTGCACGACGCGGGCGCGACTTCTCCGCGAGCCCTTGCCGAGGACGAAATTATAAAAATCATTCGCGAGGCAGGGCGAACTCCCGCCGCCGTCGATTGCAACTTTAATATCAGGAGAATTATTCAATGAACATTTTAGACAGTGCCAAGGAAAAAATTTCTTCGGGCGGGCGATTGAACTTCGACGAAATTTTTGCGCTTTATCAAGACAACGACCTTTTGTATCTTGCCGAGGCGGCGCGGCGCGTCAAGGAGTCGAAGAGCGGCAAGAAAATTTTCTACACGATTAACCGCCACATAAATTTAACAAATGTTTGCAGTGCGAATTGTCCGCTGTGTGCTTTTCAATGTCGGAGCGGCGACAATCGCGCTTTTACTCTGGAGCTTGCCGACCTTGAAAAAATTTTGCTTGACGCCGCGCAGATTAAAAATCTTTCCGAAATTCATATTGTCAGCTCGCTCCACCCGACGAAGGATTTTAATTATTATCTCGACGCCGTCAAGCTCGTGAAAAAAATTCTGCCGAACGTCGGAATAAATGCTTTCACGCCGGTTGAAATTGTGAACTTCGCCAAAATCAGCGGCAAAAGTTTTTCGGGAGTTTTGAGCGAACTGATTCAAGCGGGCGTAACTTCTTTGGCGGGCGGCGGCGCGGAAATTTTATCTGATCGCGTGCGCGAAATTATCTGCCCGAAAAAAGCAACGGCGTCCGAGTGGCTCGAAGTTATGCGGACGGCGCACAAACTCGGCTTGAAAACAAACGCCTCGATAATGTACGGGCACATTGAGACGCTTGAGGAGCGCATTGAACATTTGCTGAAATTGCGCGACCTGCAGGACGAAACCGGCGGCTTTGTCGCAATGATGTTATTCCCCTTCCACCCCGAAAACACGGAGCTCGGCAGAAAATTTAATTTGCGGCGCGTCGGAGCGTGGGAGGATTTAAAAATGCTCGCGCTGGCGCGGCTGGTTTTGGATAACTTCGCGCATTTCAAAGCGTTTTGGGTCATGCTGACGTTGCCGATAGCGCAGTTGGCATTGAGTTTCGGAGCGGACGATTTGGACGGCACGATTGGCGAAGAAAAAATAATTCACGCGGCGGGCGCAAAATCTTCTGCGGGTATAACTCGTCAAAAGTTGGAGAAAATTATTTCGGAGTGCGGTTATCAACCTGTTGAACGCGACAGCTTTTACAAGGAAATTTTTTGACTAGAGTGTACTTTTTAAAAGCAATATTCTTGCTTGATAAATACAGCTAACAATGTTAGTATTGCTTTGCTAAGTAATGGCAACTTTAAAAAATTTTTGGGAGATTGATATGCTGATTGATAGAAAAAATGCCGCGCAGTTTTGCGAAGAGCTGAGGCGACAAGGTAAAGAAATTGTTTTCACGAACGGTTGCTTTGATATAGTTCACGCGGGTCACGTCCGCTACTTGACGACGGCTAAAAATTTCGGCGACGTGTTGATTGTCGGGCTAAATACAGATGAATCCGTTCGCCGACTCAAGGGCGCGTCTCGTCCGATAAATAATCAAGACGACCGCGCAGAAGTTTTACTGGGACTCAAAGCTGTCGATCACGTGATTTTTTTCGGCGAGGCAACGGCGGAAAATTTAATTGCCGAAGTCAAGCCCGCTGTTTACGTCAAGGGCGGCGATTACACTTTGGAAACGTTGCCCGAAGCCGCGATTGTTAAAAAATTCGGCGGGCGCGTCGAGTTGGTAAATTTAGTTGCGGGGCGTTCGACAACCAATATAATCGAAAAAATTTTAGCGGAGAAAAAATAACATGGACGATTTAAAAAATGTTTTAATCGTAAAGCTGAGCGCAATGGGCGACGTGATTCACGCACTGCCGGTAAGCTACGCAATAAAAGAAACTTTTCCGGAGGCAAAATTAACATGGGTCGTGGAGCCGCCGAACCTCGACCTTCTAAAAATGAATCCGTGCATTGACAGAATCCTCCTTTTCAACAAAAAAAATTTCCGCTCGCTGAAAGGTTTCATGAAAGAATTTTTCCCGTTCAAACATGAACTTCAGGAGCAGAGCTATGACGCGGTTTTGGATTTGCAAGGCTTGTTTAAATCGGCGGCGATAGCATTTTTTGCGAACTCGAATATCAAGCTTGGAATTTGCAATATGCGCGAAATGAGCGACAAAGTTTCAAAACCCGTCGTCGGAGAAAATGCGCAAGGACACATTGTCGAAAGATACCTTGACACGGCGCGGGCGGTCGGTTGCGTCGTCAATGAAGTTGTTTTTCCGCTTCAAGTTCCCGTGGAGCAATCAGAAAAGGCGCGGGCGATTATGGAGCATGCGGGGCTTCGCGAAGGCAATCCTTTTGTCGTGTTCGTTGTCGGGGCGAATTGGCCCAACAAACGCTGGCCTACAGAAAATTTTGCCGCGTTGGGCGATTGGTTTTATCAGCTTGCAGTCATTCCGATTTTAATCGGCAGTGGCGACCTTGACGAGCAACGCGCTAAAGAAATCGAATCGAAAATGGAAATTCCCCCGATTAACCTTGTCAACCGCACGAATATTTATCAACTGGCGCATGTGTTAAGGAGCTCGCGCTTGGTTATCGGCGGCGATACCGGGCCTGTACATTTGGGCGCGGCTCTTGGTGTTCGGACGATTATGTTAATGGGTCCGACGAACGCCACGCGCAACGGACCTTTCGGACAAGTTCAACACGCGATTGAAGTCGAGCGTCCTTGCAAGGGTTGTTGGAAACGTTTTTGTCACAAGAAGGAAGATTGCTTAGAAAAAATTCCCGTCAGCTTTGTCGAGGATAAAATAAAATCTATGGGATAATTTTTTTTGCATAATCTCATTTGATAGGCTCGGTGCCGCCAAAGAAAAGTCCCTTGTTAATAATCCACCAGGCAACCGTCCGCATTGCCCCGATAATTTGTATGGCATGGGCGCGTTCGTCGGCAAGATTAACTTCGTTCAAGTCGTTGGAGGCGACATGCGGCAAAAGTTCGATAGCGTCCGAATCAATTTGCCCCGCAACCGACGCCGTCAGAAAAGTCGAGTTGTTGAAGGCGACGCCGTCACTTTCAAAAAGACTCGGCGCAATGGAATAATACGCAAAATCTTTCGGCGCAATCAGCTCAATAATCGTCGGGACAATCGAAATGTGATCTCCGACCGCGTCGGGCGGCAAAATTTCTTTAGTAATGCCCGCGCCGTACATGACGAAAGGCACGCTTTGATGTTCAAAAATTGTCGGGTGCGTCGAAGGGTCGCAACGAACGGCATGATCTCCCGTCACGATAAAAAGACTTTCGGGATATTTTTCGCTCGCCACGTGAATAAAATTCGTGATAACTTCGTCCATGTACCAATAATGCCCCAACTCAACCGCCAAATTGTCAACGTCCGCGACGTTAGGGAATTTTTTTAACGCTTCAATCTCCGCATTAACGTTAAAGCCTTCCGCCGCCAAATCCAAATTGTAAGGCGGGTGATTGGTTGTCGTCATAATCAAATGAACTGTCGGGGATTCCTCTTCAAGGTGAGCCAAAAGCGCGTTGAAAAGATTTTCGTCCTTGGTTCCCCAGGTCGTTTGTTTGGGCGCGTTGAAGTCGGGATAGCCGTAAAAATTATCAAAACCCTGCGCCAAAGACATTTTCGCGATTGAATCCCAACTCGGCATGCCGCCATACCAAAAATCAACTTTGTAACCCAGTTCTCTGAAAAGCGGAGCCATTGACGTGATATAAAGTTTGTCGTAAGTGCGCGACTGATAATTTATTTTAATATTCACGTCGGGCAAGCCCGTCACAAGTCCCGTTATCGCCGTGGAAGTAAAATCGCCATTGGGCATAAAATTTCGGCTGTAATAACAATTTTCCTCCGCGATAAGCGATTTAATTCCCTCCGCAATCAAAAGTTCGTCGTACTTGCCGAGCAAAGGCCATTGCATAAAAGTTTCACCGAGGATTATAAAAATATGTTGCGGCTTTTTAATTCGTTCGCCCTTGGCTCTGCGCTCAAGATACGGCGCGAGATTTTTTTCGGTAATTTCTTTGTTGACGGCTATAATCTGCGCGGACTCGAAAATTTTATCGGCGTCGACGCCGGAAATTTCTCCCGCTTCCATGCGATTAGCCATAGTTCGCGCCCGATAAAGTGCTTGCGCATCGTCAAGGATACATTCGTTTAAAAAATTGTCGTTGGTGACGCCGGCATTTTCCCAATTTATTCCGCCACCGTAAGTGAAACTTCCGCCGAACCTGACGAACAAGCCGAATAAAAATATCACAACGACAAGCCCCGCCGAAAAGCCCGCAATTTTTTTCTTGCTGTTGAGTTTTTGTTCGGGCAGTTTAAAAGTTTTTATCAAAAGCAACCGACTCAAAACCGCGATACAAATCAGCGTCAGAATCAGCGCGATCAAAAACCTCCAAATTATCCCATATTCTTGAATCAGCATGACGATTATTGAAAAAATATCGTCGTGGAAACCCTGGACGACTTCAAGACCAAACGTCCCTTGAAAGGCGCGATAATAAGGAAATCTCAGCATGAAAAGCATTGAGAAAATCATCGACGCTAAAATTCCGATACCGAGCCGCAAGCGCGAAGTAAAGCCGCTGATTGTCACGAAGACAAAAGAAATAAGCGTGACTGCGCCCGCCGTCTTCAAGCTCAAGCGCAAGCCTGTAAACATTGCCGTTACAATTTGCGCCGCGCCCGACTCTTCGCTCATGTAATTCGACATGAAAAAAATAAACAACCCGCGATAAATTTCAAGCAGAATCAGCACGAATAAAAATAATCTCGCGTCGCGCTGAATGCCGTCGAAAAATCTTTTTAGGAACTTCAAGCGACAAGCCCCTTTCCATAAAATTTTTGTCATTATATCAGATTTTGTTTATCGCGCAAAAAAAAATCGTCCGCAGTCGGCGAACGTTTTTTATAAATATCGATTCTGAAAATTGACACACCCCACGGCTAAAGCCGGAGGGATTTTTTTGTTGCGAAAAATTTTTTAATGAACGGCAATCGATTTAACCGTGCCGAGCTTTTGAATATCGGAATCTTTTCTGTCGCCGTGAATTTTGATTTTCGACAAAGCGGCTTCCATTTCGGCGAGTTCGTTTTTGTCAAGTTCAACGTCCGCCGCGCCGAAATTTTCTTTCAGGCGTTCGTCGCGGCGCATGCCGGGTATCGGGACGACAAAATCATTTTTGCACATCATCCACGCCAAAGAAATTTGCGCGGGCGTGACATTTTTATTGGCGGCGAACTTTTTAATCAGGTCGAGCAGAGCTTGATTGGCGTCCATATTTTCCTTTGCAAAGCGCGTGATAACTCTGCGGACGTCGTCGCCCTCGAATTTTGTTTGACTGGAATATTTTCCGCTCAAAAAGCCGCCCGCCATAGGCGAATAGGCAACGAATCCGATATTTAATTCCCTGCATAGCGGCAAAACTTCCGCCTCAACTTTGCGTTCCATAATCGAATATTCGCTTTGAACGGCGGTAAGCGGCGTGACGGAGTGAGCGCGTTTAATCTGTTCGGGCGTCGCCTCCGAAACTCCCCACGCCAAAATTTTTCCTTCCTTAATCAATTCGCCCATCCATTCGGCAACCTCGGCAACGTCGCGATTGGGCGGCAAGCGGTGTTCGTAATACAAATCAATGTAATCTGTTTGCAGACGCTTCAAAGAATTTTCGACGGCATTGCGAAGCCCGCGCCGCGAAGTTTTGCCTTCGGGAATTTCCTGCCCCGGCAAAAAAATTTCGGGCATAAATTT
>CAMNEX010000082.1 GCA_946536825.1 uncultured Selenomonadales bacterium
TACAAGAAGGGCGGCTACGCGGTTGTAGATTTGGGCTACTCGACGAACTTGGTTACTGCGAAACTCGCAACCAAAGTCGACGAGTCCAAAGTTTATAGCAACTCTACCGGATTCGATAAAAGTAAATACACATTGAAACAGAGTTAAACGATTGACATAACGGGATAAAAAAATTTTAACCGCTCGAAAAATATCGGGCGGTTTTTTTATTTGCGATTTTCAAAAGTTTTGCAAGCGTCAATAAAATTTTTCGCCGCGCTCGGACAACCTGCGAAATGAATATGCAAATACGACGCGACAAGATTTTTTTTCGATATTCCCGCAAAATATTCTTTGCCGGTCCTCATGCGTTTGCATTTGAAAATCTTTTCGTCGGAAGTGGCAAGTTCTGTCGAAAAATGGAATTCGTGCGCCCGAATTTTATCGCCCGCCTTGCCGATTGCGCAGTCTCTTAAAATTTCAGCCTCGACGTAGCCGACAGTCTGCAATTTTTTCGTCATGACAGCCTTGCCGGCAATCGCGCCGCACATTTCAAAATTTTTCCCGTCGAAATCAACGAGCCCGCTCATCAGATACATAAAACCGCCGCATTCCGCGAAAATCGGCAAGCCGCGTTCCGCCGCGCTAAAAATTTCTGCGCGGATTTTTTTATTTTGCTCCAGACGCGCCGCGAACATTTCGGGAAAGCCGCCGCCGATTATCAAGCCGCTGATATTTTCGGGCAAAGTTTCGTCATTGAGCGGGCTGAACAAAATAATTTCCGCGCCGAGTTTTTCCAATTCGTGCAAACTCTCGCGGTAATAAAAATTGAAGGCCTCGTCCTTTGCCACGGCGATTTTGGTTAAGGGATAAGGGAAATGGGAAATGGGATAAGGGATTTTTAATGGCGGAGAATTTCTCGCAAGATTTATCAGCGCGGCAATATCGATTTGCTCTTCAACCGCCGCGCAGATTTTTTCGATAACGTCGGCAGATTTATTTTCGGTCGTCGGCACAAGCCCCAAGTGACGTTCGGGCAAAATAAATTCGTCATTCCGTTTAATCGCGCCAAAACATTTTATTCCGAGTTCGTCAAGCGCGTCGACAATCATTTTTTTATGCGAATCCGAGCCGAGCCGATTTAAAATCACGCCCGCGAAATTTATCGACTTATCAAACTCCCTGAAACCCAACGCAATGGCGGCGGCAGAAGTCCCCATGCTTTTGGCGTCGATGACCAAAACAACGGGCGCGTTCAGCAGTTTTGAAATTTCAGCCGTCGAAGAAATTCCGCCGCGTCCGCCGTCGTAAAGCCCCATAACGCCTTCGATAACCGAAATATCCGCGCCGCCCGAAGTTTCGGTAAAAATTTCCTTCAACTTATCTTCGCCGACAAGCCAGCTGTCCAGGTTGTGCGAAATTTTTCCGCCGGCTAAAGTGTGCCAGCCCGTGTCAATGTAATCGGGACCGACTTTGTAGGATTGAACGTTCAGCCCACGATTTTTCAGCGCGGCAAGAAGTCCCGCCGTTATCGTCGTTTTGCCGGAACCGCTCTGCGTCGCCGCGATTATTATTCTCGGAAAATTATTTTTCATTTAAGCCTCGCGAATTGTCCAAAATGTAGAGAATCGCATTGACAGCCGCGACCGCGATTGACGAGCCGCCCTTTGTCCCCTCTACCGTTATGTAGGGAATTTTATTCTGCGCGGCAAGTTGAGCTTTCGACTCCGCCGCCCCGACAAAACCGACGGGCACTCCGATTATCGCGGCGGGATAAATATTTTCTTCGCGGACGAGACGCAAAACTTCAAAAAGCGCGGTCGGCGCGTTGCCAATCGCTACAATTTCTCCGTCGAGTCGCTTGCCGAAAATCCGCATTGCCGCCATTGAACGAGTAATTCCCTCGCGCTTTGCAAATTCGCGAACATCAACATCAGAGACTTTGCAAAAAATTTCGCCGCCAAATTTCGTGAACGTCCTTATACTTATCCCGCGACGAACCATTTCAACATCCGTGAAAATATTTGCCCCGCGCAGAAGTGCCGCTTTAATCGCCGCGATTGCTTCGGGGTGAATTTTGATTATCGGCGCGTATTCGACATCGCCCGACGCATGAATAATTCGCGAGTAAATTTTTTTCTCGTCTTCGCTAAGATTGAGCCCTGCCAAATGCGGCGCGATTATCTCCATGCTACGTGCTTCGATTTCCATTGGCTTTGTCATGAACATAAAAATTTCTCCTTCCAACTTTTTTATAAAAATATAATTGCTCCGCTTGCCGCCGTCAACTTCGCGGCAGGTAAAATTTTCGGCGCGTCGAATACCGCTTGAATCAAAGGAGGAATTTACAAAATGATTTTAATCACAGGCATTCTCGGACAACTGGGCTACGATCTTGCGCGGGAATTGACAAAACGCGGCGTGGAATATATCGCTCCGTCGCTTGAAGAATTGGAATTGACGACCGAGGCGGGCGCGAAAAATTTTATCCTGGAGAAAAAGCCCGAAACCGTTGTTCACTGCGCGGCTTATACGGCTGTCGACAAGGCGGAGAGTGAATCCGAGCTCGCGATAACAATCAACGGCTTTGGTACGCGCTGGGTTGCGGAGGCTTGTCGCGAAATCGGCGCGAAAATGATTTACATCAGCACCGACTACGTTTTCGGCGGCGACGGCAAAATTCCCTACGAAATTAACGACGAAAAAAATCCCGTCAACATGTACGGGCAAAGCAAACTTTTGGGCGAGGACGCCGTAAACGCGCTTGTTGATAAACATTTTATCGTTCGCACGAGCTGGGTCTTCGGAATCAACGGACATAATTTTATAAAAACAATGCTCCGCCTTGCCGAGACGCATAAAAAAGTTCGCGTCGTCAACGATCAAATCGGCAGTCCGACTTACACGGTTGACTTGGCGAAACTTTTGGCGGATATGACGGAGTCCGAGAAATTCGGCACTTATCACGCGACCAACGAAGGTTTTTGTTCTTGGGACGAATTCACGCGAGAAATTTTCAAACAGGCGGGTCTTGAAGTTGAAGTCGAAGGCATTCCGACGAGCAAATATCCGACACCTGCGCGGCGACCGTTTAATTCGCGGTTGAGCAAAAAAAGTTTGGACGAGGCGGGCTTTGACCGCTTGCCGACTTGGCAAGACGCCGTTAAAAGATATTTAATCGAACTCAATGCTGCAAAAGCGCGTTAATTTCCTTCTGCAATTTATTCAGCGCGTTATTTAGCGGAACGACGCCGTTAATAATTTTTGTAATTTCGGTATCGGCGTAAAGCATTGCGGAATTGTAATTTTTGAATTTAAAAGGCATGACAGCTTCGTCCATTGCGCAACTTATATCGGCGGGCGTAATTGCAGCGGTCTCGCTTGAATCCCACGAAAAAATTTCTTGAGCTTCGGCGGAAATTATTACGTCGCGGCGAACGGGCAGGGCTTGAGATTTTTTTAAGATCAACTGCTGAGTTTTTTTGTCATAGCAAAATTTTTTCAGCAAAGCCCACGCCAAATCTTTATTCCACGTCCGCGAACTCATGCCGATAAGCAAAGTATCCATAACGGAAATATTCCCGCCTGAAGAACCGGCGGGCATTTTTATGCAATCCCACTCGAATGACGAATATTTTTTTATTCGCCACGGATACGGCTTGTAAGTTCGATACTCGGCAAAAGTAAACGGTCTGAAGGCGACGCGCCCGACATCAAAATCTTTCGGCGAAACGGCAAAGCCGCCGCCGTTGACGGCGCGTAATTCTATCATGAATTTTATCGTCTCTTCCATGCGCGAATCGGCAAAGTAAGAAGTCCTGCCGTCGTCACGGAAAAATTTCATGCCGTTGGAAATCGCCGCGTCTTGCCAAGAATAATCGTAGCAACCGAATTGGTCGGGAGCTCCGTCGCCGTCGGTGTCGCGAGTAACTTTGCGGCAAATCTCCAGAAAATCTTTCCACGTCCAATTATTTTTCGGGAGCGCGACGCCTTCTTTGGCGAGCAAGGTTTTGTTCACGAACATAAAAGTCAGAGTACTTTCACAGGGCAAGGCGTAGGAAATATTTTCGTACTGTCCGAACTTAAACGCGGCGGGATAATAAACTTCGGTGGAAAAATTTTTATCGGTCGCAATAAAATCCTCCAAATTTTTCAGCGCGCCGATTGAGGCATAAAGATTAAAATCGTCCGCCAAAATAAAGAAGACATCGGGCTCCTCGCCGGAAATGAATTGCTCGGCGAGCCATTCGCTGTAGTCTTCTTTTTTTATGCCGCTAACGTATTTAACTTTCACGCCGGAATTTTCAGCCTCAAAATTTTTTATGACTTCGTCAATTATCGCATAAGGTGCGCCTTGTGGAACGTCCCAATTATTACCCGCGAAAATTCCAATCGTCAAAGTCACCGGCGAGCGCATTTGATGAATCACAATGAAAATAATCGCCGCCGCCAAAATTCCCGCCAAAATCTTTTTCATTCCTAATTCCTAATTCCTAATTAAAATTCAGTCCTGTTTGCACTGCCCAAATTGCAAGTTGCGTTCTGTCGCGCAGATTTAATTTCGACAACGCCGAGCTTAAAGCGTTTCGGATCGTCCCTTCCGACAAAAATAATTTCTCAGCAATTTCCTTATTCGACAACCCGCGCCCGACGAGACCGGCAATATTTTTTTCCGTGCGGTTGAGTTCCTCAACCTTTCTGCCGTCAAGTTCCATTGTGATATTCACCTGCGCGAGCTGATTGAAAAGTTTCACGACCTTTGTAATGACGCCTTGATTCAAAATCGAGCCGCCGTTCATGACGGTATGAATTGCCTCGGTTAGCTCCTGCACCGAACAGCCCTTGAGCAGATAACCGCTTGCGCCGTATTTGAGCGCGTAAAAAACATATTCGTCGTCGTCAAAAGTCGTCAAGATAATTATTTTCACGTCGGGATATTTTTCCTTAACCGCCTTTGTGCATTGAACGCCGTCAAATTCCGGCATACGAATATCCATTAAAATAATATCGGGCAAATTTTTCTTGACCAATTCCAAAACCTTGTTGCCGTTTTCGGCGAGTCCGATAACTTCCATATCTTGATTCATATCCAAGACAATTTTTAAACTCTCGCGTATCAGGTCTTGATCATCGGCTATTAAAACTTTTATCATTTATTAACCTCCCGATTCAAAGGAATCATTGCCTCGACGATAAAGCCTTCGTCGCTCCAATAATGAATTGTCCCGTGCAAAAGTTCCAATCGTTCGCGCATGTGTTTGAGCCCGAATCCTTGTTTGACATTTTCGCAACCGCGCCCGTTGTCGGCAATTACAATCAGCAGATAATTTTCGTTGCCGCCGATTGTAATTTTAACTTTTGTGGCTTGCCCGTGACGTTTTGCATTGGTTATACTCTCCTGCAACACGCGATAAATAACGTCCTCTTGATCTTGGCGAAGATTATCCGACCAGCTGAAAATGTCAAAAGTAATTTCCATGCCCGACGACGCTGAATAATCTTTAGTCATTTCCAACAACGCTTCTTGAAAAGGCAACCGCTCCAAATCGTCGGGGCGCAATTTTTTAACCGAGCGGCGAACATCGGTAATTCCCTTCCTAGCCGCGTCGCGAATTTTATTCAGCTGTTGCTTAGTCAATTCGGGCGCAACCTCCAAAGTTATAATGCAAGCGTCAAGTCCGGCGGCAATTCCGGTAAGGGCGTGCCCCAATGTATCGTGAATTTCTCTTGCCAAGCGGTTGCGCTCGCGAGTTTCCGCCATATGCGCGACTTCTATCGCGTAGGCTCTCAATCGCTGATTTGCCTCCTCCAGCTTTTCATTTAGCAGGCGAATTCTTTCCTTTTCTTCATGCTTGTTTTTAACCAGCAGGACAAGATAAAATACAAAGCAAACGATATTTATCGAATAAAAAGTATTTCTCAGCGCGAGGATAACGGCTTTGGTTTCGGCGTTGTAATAGGACGCATACGCCTCAAAAGAAATAACTTTCGCCTGGGAAATTGCAATGTTGGAATTGGTAATGAAGTAAAGACAAATCAGCGCGACTAAAAGCGTGTATTCCTGGCGGTGACCTTCGTGCTTGTACATTAAATCCGCCGCGACCAGCAAAACAACGCCGTCATAAGCCAAATTTAAAACGCGCATGAGCAACATACAAATTACAACTTCCGCCGCGAACAATAAATATCTTGTGTGGCGGTTTTTGCTTTTTATGTAGAAGTGCCCGACTAAAATAAAAGCAGAAAATGCCAAAATCGTCGTGCAAAAAATTACGGTTGAAGATTGCGGAACTGCGCCTGCTTGTTCCAAAAATGCCCGCGCCGTCATGGATTGATTGATTCGGTTTTGCGTCAGGCACATGAACGCCATTAAAATAAAAACTACAAAGGCGTTGCAACCGTAAAGCAGGCGATGCATTCCCGTGACGGTTAAAATTTTTTGCATGTCAATCCCAACTTTCAAGATCGGCGGCGGAAATATTTTCGGCGGAAAGAAGTTTAGTTGGGAGCTTGATAATTTTTTCGACAGGTTCGCCGCTGAAAATTTTATAAGCGCGGTCGGCGGCGAGCTTACCAATTTGTCGGGGCGATTGTACGGCGGTTGCAGTCATTCTGCGCGAAAAAATCATTTCCTTAGTTTCGGGCACGCCGTCCACGCCGTAAACTTTCACGTCGCCCGAATGATTTTCATTTTGCAAGGCGGCAAGTGCGCCCATGGCGGCGGGGTCGTTCAAAGCCATTACGATATTTATTTCGGGGTGATTCAAAATCATTTCTTCCATAACGGGCATTGCGACTTCAAGTTGTCCTAAACATTCATCTTCGGCGACGATCTCAAAATTTTTGTTCTCGGAAATTTTATCCAGAAAGCCCGCTATCCTGTCGATAGACGAACGCGCTTGCGAATGTTTCAGCAGAGCAATTTTCCCGCCCGAAGAATTTTTCAGCAAATGCTGAGCGCATTGAACGCCCGCCGAATAATTATCGGAGACAACGGTACAGGCAACCAAAGAATCATCTTCGACGTTGGTATCAATCGCAATGACGGGAATTTTTGCGGCGCGTGCCAATTCCAACGCCGGCTCAATCTCCGTCCAGTCAACAGGATTTATAAAAATCAATTCGACGTCCGCCGCAATCAAATCTTTAATTTCCTCAACCTGCTTTTCTACGCTCAAGGCGGGGTCTCGCGAAATTAAAATATCACCGTGATTTTCCACAACCGTGCGAATTTCTTCATCAATGACTTCGTAAAACGGATTGTTCAGCGTCATATAAACCGCGCCGAGCTTGCGCCGGTGTTCGTTTTGGCGCAGGGAGTAATCAGTTGTTATGAAATGCCAAAAGCCCGCCGCAATGAGCGCGAGTCCGATTGTCATTGCCAAAAATATTTTTTGCATAAAATCACCCGTTGCGATTATACCGCAAAAGAGCCTCAAAGGTAACCTTGAGACTCTTTTGTTAAAGTGAAGTGTGATTGTGGATATTGATTAAGCAAAGAGACCAATAGCATAGCCGACAATGCCGATAACGAAAAGTCCTACGATTATGAAAAGCGGATTCATGCCGCGTTTCAAAAGCCACATGCAAGCAAAAGTCATAAGCAAAGCGACGATGCCTGGCATTAAGCTATCAAGGATTGTTTGCAAAGTCGTAACGACGTGTTCGCCCGCCGAATTGTCGTATTCGGAAATGACGAGCGGCATATTAACCGTTGTCCATTTGGCGACGAGTGCGCCCATAACCAGCAAGCCCAAGACGGACGCGCCTTCAGTTAAAAATTTCATTTCGTTGCCGCCGATATTTTCGACAAGCTCGGTACCTTTTTCATAGCCGTATTTAACGCCATACCAGTGAGTTGCGAGACGAATTGCATTAAAGCCGACAAAGAAAATTATCGGACCGAGTATTGAGCCGGTGAGCGCGATGCCCGCGCCCAATGCCGCCAAAACCGGACGAATTGTTCCCCAGAAAATTGGGTCGCCGACGCCCGCCAAAGGTCCGATTAAACCGACCTTGACGCCGGAAAGCGTTGCGGGGGAAATGTCTGCACCGTTGGCGCGTTTTTCTTCCATTGCGCCGATAATGCCCATAATCGCCGCCGCGACAAATGGTTGCGTGTTGAAAAATTCCAAGTGACGTTTCAGAGCCGCTTTAAGCTCCTCTTGATCGTCGGCGTAAACTCTTTTTAAAATCGGCATCATTGAGACGCAGAATCCCATTGATTGCATACGCTCAAAGTTGAAGGAGCC
>CAMNEX010000083.1 GCA_946536825.1 uncultured Selenomonadales bacterium
TAACCGCCCCAACATTCGGAGCGGTTTTTTTGTTGTAAAAAATTATTTCTTAGAATTCATAGAAGTCAAGTGATTTAATTACGAGTTTATCTGATTGAGGAATGAAGACGATATTTTGAGAATCTTCCTGCGGATAAACGCGCGTCGTCATGACTTCGGCACCGTCATTGATGAAAATTTCAATCGCGGACTTGTCGAGGAAAACGCGGAACTTGATAATATCGCCGAAGGGTTGCAAAATGACTTTGCGAACGCCTTTACCGCCCTCAATCGTCTGGTCGCGGTTAAGTTCAAGGACAGGTTTGCCGTCTTCAAGATAGTATTTAACGATTGTTTTCTCGTTCTTGCGATTCGAGAAGAGATCAAACTCGAAGTTGTTGCCCGAAGCATTAACATCGACCTCAAAGAGCAATTCGCCGCAAGTACCTTTAACGCCTTCAAGTGTCGTTTCCTTATCGAGCGCAAGGTCCGTGAAGTGAACGCCTTCGCCGCGCATGCATTCGAGTTCTTTCGGAGGAATGGTATAAACTTTGTCGTCTTTGTACACAAGCTCACGCGGAATGGTAAGCATAGTTGCCCAGCCGTCTGCTTGTTCCGGGAAGGGACTTTGCCACGCAGCCAACCACGCAATAATGAAGTAGCGACCTTCGGGATTTTTCATCATTGTGGTTGCGTAGAAGTCGAAGCCGTGATCGAACGTGAAGAAGTCGCCGCGGTAGAATACGCCCTGATCGTAATCGAGTGTACCAATCATGTAGCCGGCTTGGTGAATGTTGTGGAACATGTAACCTTTGTACGGGACATGTTGCGGCGAAATGATCATGACGTATTTGTCGCCAAAATGCGCAAAGCCGGGGCATTCCCACATGGTGCCTTCAGAATAATCTGGTTTAGAAATGGCGACGACGGATTTAAACGTCCAATCGAAGAAATTATTAGACTCGAACAGGACAATTTGCGTACGAGAGCGGTCGCGAATTCTGTTACCAATTACGCAGTAATATTTGCCGTTGTGATCCCAGATTTTCGGATCGCGGAAGTCGATGTTTGCGATAATCGGATGATCGTTCGGAATGTCAATGACGGGATTTTTTTCGTATTTCGTAAAGTTAATGCCGTCTTCGGAATAAGCAAAGCACTGACGCTCGGTAACATTGCCGCCGCCAGCACTGCCGGAAGGATTATAGCCGGAAGGATTCTCGGCGGAAGAATTAACACCGCCGGGACCGTTGAATCTTTGCGACGTGTACATAAGCCAGAGTTTGCCTTCAAACTCATAACCGCAACCGCTAAAGCAACCGTCCCAGTCGTACCATTCATGCCCTTCAGAAAATGCGCCGGGCGTAATGGCTATGGGCTGATGCTCCCAGTGGCAGAGATCCTTACTTGTGGAGTGTCCCCAGTGCATGGGACCCCAATTCACGGAATACGGATGGTACTGATAGAAAATATGATACTCACCCTTGTAGTAAGAAAAGCCGTTCGGGTCGTTGAGCCAACCGACAGGCGGCGCGACGTGATACTTAGGATACCATTTTGATGCTTGAACCTTTTTAGCCTGTTCGGGGTCTAATCTTTTATCTAACATTCTTAACCCACCTCCGCCGTTAATTTTAAATTAGAGTTGTTATAAAGTCAATGAAAATTCTTTGGCAAATGCAAAATTTTCTGATACAATGATAAAAATTTTTTTGGGAGGAGATTTTTATGAGGCAAGTGATTTTTTTATTGGCGGCGTTGATAATTTTCACGACGTCGACGGCATTTGCGCAGGGGAAAAAAATTTTGTACGTGCCGATAGACAGCCGCCCATGCAATTTATATCAGGTGGAGCAAGTAGCGGAGAAACTCGGCTATGAAATTTTAATTCCGCCCGCCGAATTAATCGGAACGCGAGAAAATCGCGGCGAGCCCGAAAAATTATGGGCTTGGCTTGACGAAACCGCGCCGCAAGCAAGGTTTGCCGTCTTGTCGACGGACTCTTTGATTTACGGGAGTTTGATAGCGTCGCGGCTTCACGATTTGGACGCGGAAACAATTTTATCCCGCGCAGAGAATTTTAAAACTTTCCATGAAAAATATCCGTATCTGCAGATTTACGCGTTCGGAACGATTATGCGGACGCCGCGTTCGGGCAGTGCGTCGAGTGCCGAGCCGGAATATTACAAAGAATACGGCGCGAAATTTTTCAATTACACCGCGCTCCTTGACAAGCAGGAAACAGAAAAACTTTCGCGAGGCGAGCGGCGCGAGTTGAAAAAATTGGAGGCGGATATTCCCAAAGAATATCTTGACGATTGGTTTAAACGCCGCGCAAAAAATTCCGACGCCAACGAACTTTTTGTCAAGTATACGCGGGCGGGAGTTTTTGATTATTTTTTATTAGGCTGTGACGACAGCGCGATTTATTCGCAGACACACCGCGAGAGCCGCCGCCTTACAGAACTTGCAAGCGATATGGGCAAAACGGTCGTTCAAGTTACCTCGGGCGCGGACGAACTCGGCATGTTAATGGTTGCGCGGGCGATTAATACGGATTTGGAGCAAAGACCGTTCGTTTCGGTTATGTACAACGAAGGCAAGGGCGCGGAAACTTTCCCGACTTATTGCAATGAGCCGATAGGCGTATCCGTCGACGCGGCGATAATTGCGGCGGGCGGCTTGAGAATTCCCAATCCTGAACGCGCCGACCTTGTCATTGCGGTTAACACTCGCAAGAACGGAAAAACTTTTGAATCAGCCGTTGCGAAAAAAAATAAAGGCAAACCCCGCGGCGATTTAAAAACTTTTATGGAGCCCGTGAAAAAATTTTTGGCGAAAGGCTATCCCGTGGCAATAGCGGACGTTTCGTTTTCAAACGGCGCGGATAACGCTTTAATGAACGAGCTAAAGAAAAACGATTTGCAATACAGAATTCGGGCTTACGGCGGCTGGAACACCGCGACTAATTCGAGCGGCTTTTTAATCGGCGCGGGCGTTTTGACAACGCACATGGACGATAAAGACGTTGCGGAACTTTTGACGACGCGTTATCTTGACGATTGGGCGTATCAGGCGAACGTCCGCCAGGAAATAGTCGGCGCGAGTTACGGCATTGCGGGCGAAGGTAATCCCTTGAATTTAAAAGAAAAATTGTTGCCGCTTGAAAAACTTTTAAACGAGCGCATGAGAGAATTTATCGCTGCGAATATAAAATTGCCTAATCATTGGCGGTTGGAGGATTTTGAAGTTACTCTGCCTTGGCAAAGAACATTTGAATGCGATCCGCGCTTTGAGCTTGGCGATTGACGGAGGTTTTCATGCAGGAAAAATATTTAATCGTCGGGGTATATCTTGCCGCCGTCAACGCGATAACTTTTGTGCTTTTCGCCTACGATAAATATTGTGCTCGGCACGACAAATGGCGCGTCCGCGAAAGTACGCTTTTATTTTGGTCGGCGATTGGCGGCGCGGCGGGTGCGGGCTTGGCTATGGAAATTTGTCATCATAAAACGTTGCACTTGAAATTTAAATTCGGCGTTCCGATTCTGCTTTTCCTGCAAATTATTTTAATCGGCGTCCTGCTGACGAATCCCGGCAACATTATCGAAAAAGTTTTGGCGAAAATTTTCCAATAAAAAAAATCCCCTTCCAAATCGGCGGGGGAATTTTTTATGCGAGCTTAAATTTTATTTTGTTGACGCTGTCCTTGTATTCGTGCGAATAATTTTGAGCGAGATTATTTAAAATCGTCGCGCCGAGATTTTCTTCGTCAAGTTCTTCGTCGAAATTTTTATCGAGCGGATTATAATTTTTGCCCGCGCAGGTAAAATTTATTTCGATTTTATTATCAACTTCGGAATAAGTCACGTCGAGCGAAATTTTAATATCGTCGGCGGCACAGGCGTTGTTAATCATTTCGTAAATCAATTCTTCGCAACAAAGCTGAAGCCGATTTGTTTTGCGGGCACTTAGTCCGTATTTTTCGGCGAAAGTCATAATCTTGCCTTGCATTTCCATAAGGTCGAAATTCCGCTCAAAAATTTCGTAGGAGAAATATTTTTGCTTGTGGATAAAAGCAATGGTCTTGGGGCGTTTGGGCGTGTCGAAAATTTCTGCGGGCGTGCCCTGTTCGTAAATTTCTCCGTCAGCAAAAAACAAAATCCTTGAGGCGACTTCGCGAGCGAAATTCATTTCGTGCGTAACGATAATCATAGTTAAATTTTGTTTGGCGAGCATGCGAATAACGGCGAGGACTTCGCCGACCATAGTCGGATCGAGTGCGCTTGTAGGTTCGTCGAAAAGAATAACTTTGGGATTCATCATGAGACTGCGACAAATGGCGATACGCTGTTGCTGACCGCCCGATAAAAATTCTGGATAAGTTTCCGCCTTTGAAGTCAAACCGACCTGCGCGAGCAAAGCTAAAGCTTTTTCGCGGGCGGCGTCCTTAGTCAAGCCCAAAAGTTTAATCGGGGCGACGCAAAGATTTTCCATAACGTTCATATGCGTGAACAGATTAAATTTCTGCCAAACCATTCCCATACTGCGGCGAATTTTATCAATGTCGACGTTGGGTGCGGTAATTTCTTGTCCGTCGATAAAAATTTTTCCGGCGTTGGGAATCTCCAAAAGTTCAATGCAACGCAGGAAAACACTTTTGCCGCAACCGGAGCCGCCGATAATGGCAATGCGTTCGCCCTCCGCGACAGTCAAATCAATTCCGCGCAGGACTTCAAGGTCTCCGAACGATTTTTTCAAGCCATGAACTTCAATGACATTCATTGCGCCCGCCTCCCGTCCGTCCAATGGAAAATTCCGTAGACAAGATAGCTGATTGCAAGATAAATAATCATGCCGCCGGTAATCGTAATCATAGGTTGCATTGTGCGCGAGGCAATGTTGTTTATCACGCGGGTTAAATCCGTTATCGTGACGTAGCCGATGACGCTTGTCCATTGAATCAGATTTACGATTGTCGATTGGTAAACGGGCTTGGCAATTCTCACCAACTGCGGAAGCGTCACGAGTTTGAAGGCTTGAATTTTTGAAAAGCCGAGCGTCCGCGCCGCCTCCACTTGTCCTTTATCCAGTGCCATTAACGCCGAGCGCAAAAGTTCCGCGACGTGCGCCGCCGTGTGCATTGAAAAAGTTATTACCGCGACGATAACCGGACTTATTCCCGTGCGGGCGAAGACGCCGTAAAATAAAAGCATGAGCAACATTAAAACCGGCGAGCCGCGAATTATCGAGATGTAAATCTGCGCGAAAATTCTAAGCGGCGCAAAATTACTCATACGAAAAAAACACAGCAACGAGCCAAACAACGTGCCGAGCAGGAGCGACAGCGCGGAAATTTGCACCGTCACCCACAGCCCGTTTAAAATTGTCAGCCAGCCGCCGTCTTTCAAAAAAATTTTATAAATCACTTCTGAAAATTCCATTGGGAAAACTCCATTGGATTATTTTTGTTCTTCTTCTTTAAAAATCATGTGGACAATTTTGTCTTTGTAATAAGGGTTGCTCAAAATGACGCCGTCGGGTTTATCGCTGTCCTGCGGAATAATTTCGCTGACAGGAATAATCGACCAAAAGACAACGTCAACTTGCTTTGAAGTCAAAGCGGCGGCGCGAGCCCCGCTATCAATTTCGACAATTTCAATATTTTTTATCAAGCGATTTCCAATTTCCGCGAGGACTGCCGTATTAAAACCTGCGGGCTTGCCGTCCGTGCTCACGAAGTCAAGCGGCGGCAAGTCGCCCGTCACGGCAATTTTAATTGTGCCTGAAGCGGGGAACATCGGCAATTCAACGGCGGGCGGATCTTTTTCGGTACTTATATCGGTAATGTATTCTTTCGTCAGCCTGTCAAGCGTGCCGTCCGATTGCATTTCCTCAATAACCATGTTCAAAGAATCTCTCAATTCGGTTTCGTCATCGCGCAGGGCAAAGCAGAACGAATCGATAAATTCCAGCGAATGATCTTTCAGCACATTAAAATTCGGATCTTTGGCTATCATGTAACGCGCCACACTCCGATAAGTGCTTATCTCGTCAATTTGTTCGGATTGCAACGCCATTTGCATTTGATTAAGGCTGTCGAAGAAAACCGGATTGTGTGAACCAATTTTAACATTGAGAGTATCCTCAACTTTTTTCAAGAACTCGCCGAAATTTTCTTCACTGGCGTTAAGGCGGGTTATCATGCCGAGTTTAATTTTTCCCGCATCGGTATCTTTCTTTTCTGCATTATCTCCGCCGCAACCCGTGAACAATGCGCCCGCCAATACGCAAGATAGGAGCATTTTCACAACCTTTTTGAACTTCATAACAAAAACCCTCCGATAAAAATTACTCCTTAAGTTTCAAGTGTGTAATATTGTCTTTAAAGTAAGCTTTGGAAAGGTCAATGCCTTCGGGTTTGTCAACATCGGCGGGGAACACGTCGCTAACAGGAACGATAGACCAAAAGACAACGTCGATTTGATCTGAATTCAAAGCCGCCGCCCGCGCTCCGCTCTCGACTTGAATTATTTCAATATTTTTGTTCAGGCGTTTTGCGATTTCAGCAAGCAAAGCTGTATTAAATCCCGCGGGCTTGCCGTCCGTGTCCACGAAGTCCAAAGGCGGCAGGTCACCCGTCACACCGATTTTAATTGTCTCCGCGCCGTCAAATTTCGGAAGTTCGATTGCGGGCGGAGTTTTGCCCTTGTCAACGTTTATAATGTATTCGTCAATCATTTTGTTAAGCGAGCCGTCAGATTTCATTTCGTCGAGGATTTTATTGAGGTCGGCTGTAAGCGCGGTGTCTTCATGTTTCACGGCGAAGCAGAAATTATCTTCCAATCCGCTAATCCAATCAGCTTTTGCAACTTCAAATTTGTTGTTGTTTGCCATAAGATAATTCGCGACGCATTCATAAACGCTGATTTGGTCGACGTTGCTCGACTCAATGCCCATAATCATAAGATTTAAATTGTCGTAGAACTTCGGGACGTGATTTAAAACTTTGGCGCGGCTTTTCTCCTGAACTTTGAAAAAATATTCTTCCATTTGCTTTTCGCTGGCGTTTAGGTGAGTTATCATGCCGAGCTTGATGATAGCCTCTTGAGAAGTTTCATCGACTTTGGCGGCGTTGTCGGAACCGCAACCTGCTATTAACAAACTCGCCGCGCAGATTGTTGCAAAAAATTTTTTTAAGTTCAATTTACCATCCCCCATTTCTAATTCTTCATTGATTCTAAGGCTTTGCCCGTGCCGAGCGCGACGCAACTCAAAGGGTCGTCGGCAAGCATTGCGGGGATATTAGTTTCCTTGCGAACCAAATCCGCCAAGCCGTAAAGCATTGCTCCGCCGCCCGTCAAAATTATTCCGTGATCCATAATGTCGGCGGCGAGTTCGGGCGGTGTCTTTTCCAAAACGCTTTTGGCGCACATGACAATATTTTCTACAGAATCATGAAGTGCCGAAGAAATTTCGTCCGAGCTGACGATTACATTTTTTGGCAAGCCCGTCAAAATATCGCGCCCGCGAACGCTCATTGTTTCTTTTCTCGCGCCGGAATAAGCCGCGCCGATTTTAATTTTGATATTTTCCGACGTGCGCTCGCCTATCATCAAGTTATATTCCTTCTTGATATAAAATTCTATGTCGCTGTCGAATTTATCGCCCGCCACGCGCAGACTTTCGCCGCAGACAATTCCGCCCAACGAAATAACAGCAACGTCGCAAGTTCCGCCGCCTATATCGATAACCATTGAGCCAATCGGTTCCGAAATATCAATACCCGCGCCCAATGCCGCCGCTATCGGCTCTTCAATAAGCTCCGTTCTTTTGGCTCCTGCTTGTTCTGCCGCCTCCTGAACCGCGCGTTTCTCAACGTCGTTGACGCCGGTCGGTACGCAAATCATTACTCGCGGACGAAATAAAAATGACCGCCCAATAACTTTTTCTAAGAAGTGGCGAATCATTGCTTCTGTCATTTCGTAATTGGCGATAACTCCGTCGCGTAGCGGGCGAATCGCGACGATATTGCCCGGCGTGCGTCCTATCATGTCGCGAGCTTCCGCGCCTATCGCCAATATTTTGTCGTTATCTTTGTCGACGGCAACGACCGAAGGCTCCCGCAAAACTATTCCCTTGCCCTTGACATAGACAAGAATATTTGCCGTGCCCAAATCTATCCCGACGCTCATTGACATTCCAAAAA
>CAMNEX010000084.1 GCA_946536825.1 uncultured Selenomonadales bacterium
CGAAATTTTCGACAGCACAGATTATATTCGCGCCTCGATTGAAGAAGTTGCGCACACGTTCGTTGAGGCATTGCTCCTCGTCGTACTTGTCATTTTTGTTTTCCTGCAAAGTTGGCGAGCGACGCTGATTCCTTTGCTTGCCGTGCCTGTCTCGCTTATCGGAACTTTCGCGTCATTTATAGTTCTCGACTTCTCGATTAACACGCTGACGCTATTTGCAATGGTTTTGGCAATCGGCTTGGTCGTCGACGACGCCATTGTTGTTATAGAAAACGTCGAACACCACATGGAAGAAGGACTTCAACCCGTCGACGCAACGGAACGCGCAATGGACGAAGTGCAAGGACCTGTCGTGGCAATAGCATTCGTCTTGGCGGCGGTTTTCGTGCCTGTCGCATTTTTGGGCGGCATGATGGGCGTTTTGTATCGGCAATTCGCTTTGACGATTGCAATTTCAATGGCTTTATCGGCGTTCGTCGCGCTGACTTTGACGCCCGCACTTTGTGCCATGATTCTTAAACCTAAAGACTCGAATAAAAAGCAAGGTATCTTCGATAAGCTCTTTAACGGATTTAATAATTGGTTTGACAGAACGAAAAATTCTTACGTAAGAACAGTTGCGGCATTTATCAAACGTTCAAAGCTTGCGATAATTTTCTTGGCGATTATCCTGGGCGTGACGTGGACAATTTATCAGCGGCTCCCCTCGACTTTCGTGCCCGAAGAAGATCAAGGCTATTTCTTCACTTCGATAAGCTTGCCCGAAGGAACTTCAATGAATCACACGGTTGAAACGATTGACAAACTCGGCGGCGCGGTTATGCGGGAAATGCCCGGTCTGAAAAACTGCATGATGATAACCGGCTTTGATATTCTGTCGTTCGGCGCGAAACCCAGCGCGGGAATTATCGTTTGCGGTCTGGAAGATTGGACTAAGCGCGGCGAAGATGCTTCGGTTAATGCCTGTATCGGGACAATGTTTCGTCTCGGCGCAATGACTGTTCCCGAAGCTCAAGTTATCGCATTTAACCCGCCCGCATTGCCCGGCTTGGGTAACGTCGGCGGCTGGTCTATGCAACTTCAAGACATGGCGGGGCATACCGACGTGGAGCTTGACGAATTAACAAAAAGAATCGTCGCAAGGGCAAATCAGCGTCCCGAAATGCAGGGCGTTCGCACAACTTTTAACATTGCCTCGCCGACTGTCGAATACGAAATTGACCGTGAGAAAGTTAAACTTTTGGGCGTAAATCTTTCGGACGTCTTCACGGCTCTTCAAGTGAATTTCGGCGGTATGCAAGTCAACGACTTTAACAAATTCGGCAGAACGTATAAAGTTATGTTGCAATCGGATGTTCTTTATCGCTCGGAGGCAGATTGCGCAAAATTTGTTTTCGTCAAAGGTTCAAACGATCAAATGGTTCCGCTCAGTGCTTTGGTAACTCCGCGCTATTCGACAGGTCCGACGCAAATTTCAAGATTTAATGCGGCTCGCGCAGTCACAATTCAAGGCAACGCGGGCGAGGGCTATTCTTCGGGTCAAGCAATGAACGCTATCGAAGAAATAGTCAAAGAAGAGGCGGGCGTCGGCTTCAATATTGAATGGTCGGGGCAGTCTCGCGAAGAAAAGAAAGCGGCAAGTTCAACGGGACAAGTTTTAGCGTTGGCATTGGTTTTCGTCTTCTTAATGCTCGCCGCGCTGTACGAAAGTTGGTCGGTCCCCTACGCGGTTTTGCTCAGCGTGCCGACGGGACTTTTCGGCGCAGTTTTCTCGGAATATGCATTGTCATTTATCGAGGCTTATTTCGGACATCAAAACGCAGGACTTCAAGATTCTGTATATATGCAAATCGGAATAATCATGATAATCGGCTTGGCGGCGAAGAACGCAATATTAATTGTCGAATTCGCAAAAGTCCGCGTCGATAGAGGAATGGACGTAACCAAAGCGGCGTTGGAGGCGGCCTCGCTCAGGCTTCGCCCCATAATTATGACGAGCTTTGCATTCATCGTAGGTTGTCTGCCGCTTGCAATGGCAACAGGCGCGGGCTCCGCGGCTCGTAACGGCATGGGTACGGCGGTCGTCGGCGGCATGTTATTTGCGACAACGCTGGGCATTTTCGTTATTCCGGTGCTGTTCGTCATAACCGAATGGTTCGCAAAGAAACTCGGCTTCATGAAACAAGAAAAACACAAATCTTCAATCGACTACATGTAAAAAAAATTTAACCGTTGGGCAACGCGCTCGGCGGTTTTTTTATTGCCTTTAAAAAGTGTTCCTATCTTGTACACTTTTTCGCCTCTGGGTTAATCGACAAAGAAAAAATTTTTGATAAAATGTTTTCAAGATAAAAATTTCACTCAAAAAACTTCGGGAGGTAAATCAATGCAAGATGAATTTCACGAGGAGATGCGCTGTATCAGAAGGCGTATTGCCAACTTTCGCAAGTTGAGAAACATGACGCAGGCTGAACTCGCCGATAAGCTTCACATAAATAAAAATTACCTGTCGCATATCGAAAACGCTTCCGCGAATAAAAATCTTTCTCTGCATATGCTGATAAGAATCTCCCGCGCTTTGGACGTTGAATTGGCGTTGCTCACCGACATTGACGACTTGTATACTTCCGATTTAAAAAATTTTTGGAGCGACATGAAAGAAACTTTCGAGGGAATAAAAAAGCTAAATGACGATATGGATAAAATGTTGGAGCAATTTGAAAGGGCAGATAAGATATTCTCCGCCGCTCCCGATAAAAATTCGGACGGCGAAAAAAATAAATAATCGGAGTGGTGCTAATGGCAATTTCAAAAAGTGTGAACTGTCCGCATTGCGGGCGCAAACTCAATTCTTACACCGTCGACACGGCGAGCACTCAACGCACGAGCGGAAATTGTCCCGCTTGCGGCAAACGTTACACTGTCGAATACGGCAAGGGCAAAATCAAAGTCAGCAAAGGTTAGGAGGAATTTTTAATGGGTATTCTTGGCGATGTTTTTGAGGGTATTAAAAATCATAACGAAAAATCTCAAGAGGCTTACGAAGAAGGAATGCGAATGTCTCCGGAGGAACTGAAACGTGCGATAAGAAATTCGGGAGGTAATGCCGCAAAGCATTCCGGTTACATGAAAGCCGCCAAACAGCGCGGGTTTATTCGCCGCTAATTTGTCCTAAAAATTTTTATCGGTTCGGGCGAGAAAATTTTCAGCCCGAATTTTATTTTTATGAACAGGGAGTGATTTTTATTCTGTGTGAAGTTGGCTGGGCTCGGCAACAAGGAAATGGAAACGCGACATAGAACATTAACGGCTAAGATTACGTTATCGATAATTTTGTTGGGAGCTGAAACTTCTTGAAAAAAATTTTTAATCTGCGCGGCGGGCAAAAGCTCGAAGTCGGCGGCAAAACTTTGGTTATGGGGATTTTAAATGTCACGCCCGATTCTTTTTCGGACGGTGGGCAATTTTTTTCTGCAGAAAATGCGCTCGTTCATGCGCAAAAATTAATTTCTGACGGCGCGGATATTCTCGACGTGGGAGCCGAATCTACTCGCCCCGATTCAAAACCAATAAGCGCGGCAGAGGAAATTTCCCGCTTGGAAAAAATTTTGCCCGCAATAAAAAATCTCGAAGTTCCGATTTCCATTGACACGTACAAGCCCGAAGTCGCGGAATTTTCCTTAGCGAACGGCGCGAACATTATTAACGATATTCACGGACTCGAAGATTCTCGCATGATTGCCGTTGCCGAAAAATTTAATGCGCCCGTTATCGCTATGCACTCCGAGAAATGCTCCGACGGCGAGATTATCGCGGACATTAAAAAATTTTTTCGCAGAACTTCGGCAAGTTTTAATCCCGCGCAGATTATTTTCGACCCCGGTATCGGTTTCGGCAAAACGCAGGAGGAAAATTTGGAAATTCTTCGCCGCCTCGAAGAACTTAAAGTTTTGGACGGCAAAGAAATTTCGCTGTTGATCGGCGTCAGTCGCAAAAGTTTTATCGGTTGGGCGACGGGCCTTGAGTTAAACAATCGCGACGAGGCGACGGGCGCAATTTGCGTTCACGCGATAGGTAAGGGCGTCGATATTGTTCGCGTCCACAACGTCAAAATGATTGCGCCTATGTGTTTAATGGCGGATAAATTGCGGCGTGAAGATTTTTAAAAAATTAATCCCACTGCAAAGCGCGGAGGGATTTTTTTTATCTGTTGTGATATAATTCGCGGCGTATTAAAAAATTTGAGCGGAGGGAATAAAAATGGCGCGATTATTCGGAACGGACGGAGTGCGCGGCGAGGCAAATACCGAATTGCCGCCGGAATTGGCATACAAAATGGGGCGGGCGGCGACAATTTATTTCGGGCAACACTCGAAGGGCACGCCGCAAATTTTAATCGGACGCGACACGCGAATTTCCGGAGAAATGTTGGAGGCGGCACTTGTCGCGGGAATTTGTTCAGCGGGCGGCAATGCAATTCTGGCGGGCGTTGTTCCGACTCCGGCTGTTGCTTATCTTGCCAAAAAACTTCACGCTGCGGCGGGGATTGTTATCAGCGCGTCGCACAATCCTTTTCACGACAACGGGATAAAATTTTTCGGCGGCGACGGTTACAAGCTCCCCGATAAGGTTGAGGACGCTATAGAAAAAATTGTCCGCGATTTCGACACGAGAAAAATTTTTAAGCGTCCGACGGGCGAAGAAATCGGACATATTGAATATCGCCAAAATCTTTTGGAAGATTATATCGGCTTCGTGATGAGTACGACTTCAGAACGCTTCGACGGCATGAAAATTGCTTTGGACTGCGCCAATGGCGCGGCGTTTAAGGCAATGCCGACGGTTTTGAGGCGGCTCGGCGCGGAGCTTATTTTGCTTGGCGACAAGCCGAACGGAATTAACATTAATGATAATTGCGGCTCGACGCATTTAGAAAATTTGCGGCGGGCGGTTTTGGAAAATCAAGCCAACATTGGCATTGCGCACGACGGCGACGCCGACCGCTGCCTTTGCATTGACGAAAACGGCAACATTATCGACGGAGATCACATTATGATTATCTGCGCGAAGTTGATGCTTAAAGTCGGTGCGTTGCCGAAAAAAACTGTCGTCGCAACCGTCATGTCGAATATCGGCTTCCGTCAAGCTCTCGACGAAATGAATTTAGCTTGCGAGATAACGGCGGTTGGCGACAGATACGTTTTGGAAAATATGCGGGCGAATAATCACAGGCTCGGCGGCGAACAATCGGGTCATATAATTTTTTCGGATTATTCGACGACCGGCGACGGCTTGATAACGGCGTTGCAGGTTTTAACCACAATGAAAAAATTCAACGCCACGGCGAGCGAACTCAACGGACTCATGACGACTTATCCGCAAGTTTTGCTGAATGTCAGAGCAAAAAATAAAACGGCTTACGAAAAATCGGAAGCTGTCAAACTCGCGATAGCAGAAGGAGAATTGGAGCTGGGCAACACGGGCAGAATTTTAGTCAGGGCGTCGGGCACGGAACCTTTGATTCGCGTTATGGCTGAAGGTCCCGATAAAAATCAGCTCAACAGAATTTGCAACAAAATCGCCGCGGAGGTTGATAAAGTTGCAAATGCTTGAGGGCGCGATAATTTTAACGAGCTTCGGTTCGGCGGACGATAAAATTCGCGAAAACATTTTTGACAAACTCGCGGCGGAAATTTTTGCGGCTTTCCCTAACTTTGAATTGCGGCAAGCGTTCACGTCGCTTTTCATGATAAAAAAATTGGCGGCGCGAGGAATTTCAATCGCGACACCCGCCGAAGAAATTTCAAAACTCCGAACCGAAGGTTTTAAGCGAATACTTTTGTTGCCGACGCATTTGACGCCCGGCGAAGAATTCGACAAAAAAATAAAGCCCTGCGCGGCTCCCGACGTTGAAATAATTTCGCCGCTGTTCAGCGCGGAGTGTTCGACGCCTTTTGATAAAAAAATTTTCGCGACGATTCTGGATTGCTTTAAAAAATCTGCCGACGAAGATTTAATTTTAATCGGACACGGCTCGCCGCACAGGCATAATCCCGTTTATGAAAATCTTCAGCGATTGGCGGGAGAAAAAATTCATATCGGCGTTATCGAGGAGAGCGACACTCCGAATTTTTCCGACGTCCTCAAGCGATTAAAATTTTCCCGCGCAGATAAAATTTTGCTTGCGCCGTTGCTGATTAATGGCGGCGTTCACGTGGCAGAGGATATCGCGGGCGAAAAAAATTCGTGGTTGACGCGCCTTGTCGCGTTCGGTTATAAAGTTCGCGTAATAAAAACAGGTCTCGGCGAATTTGAAAATTTCCGCGAGCTTTATCTTGAGAAATTAAAAAATTTTCCCGCGCAAAATCCGGATTAAAATAAAAAAAGCTGTTCTATCAGTTGCGGAAACTGTGGACAGCTTTTTAATTATTTCGACGCCCGATAAATCAAAACAAATCCCGACAACAATCCGATAATGTTCGGTATCCAAACGGCATACATCGGCGCGATTGCTCCGCTACGGGCTATCGCATTTGCCAAAGTCATAACCGCGTAGTAGAGGAAAATTATCACGACGCTGAGCGCAAAACCGACTGAAGACGGCGTGCGCGTCGGTTGCAAGCCGAGCGGCACTCCGATTAGCGCGAAAATTAAACTCGCCATTGGCACCGTTATGCGCTGATAAAGTTCCGTCTCCAATTTGTTTGTGTTGACGTATTGCGATTTCATAATTTGAATTTGCGCTTTGAGTTCGTTCATTGTCAATTCTTCTGGCTTTTTCTGTTCGCGAACGATTTGGCGCGGGCTCGCCTTGACCGGCAAAATTTGTCTGTCGAATTTCATTGTATGTGTCCTTTGATCGTCAGCCAAATCATAAATCATGCCGTCATGCATAATCCACTTTTCGTTGCGCCACTCGGCGTAAGTCGCGTTTTCGACGTGCGTAACTTTTCCGTCCTCGTTGAGAACTTGCATTGTCACGCCCTCCAAAATTTCTTCCTGCGCTTTATATTCGCGAGCGTAAATCAGCCGCTCCATACGCTCGCCTGCAAATTCTTTAACGATAATATGATCTTGCGATTTCAATTCCGTGTTGCCCTGAATTTCGTAATAAACTACGTTGTTGTAAGCGGTATTCGCCCAAGGGACAATGTGTTCGTTGAAAAGAATCGCGCAGATTGTGACAATCATGCCCAAAAAAATCGCGGGCGCAGCAATTCGGCTGAAACTTATCCCGCAAGATTTCATAGCTGTGATCTCACTTGAGCTGGACAGCCGCCCAAAAGTCAAAAGCGTGGCAAGGAGCATCGACATTGGAAAAGTCCACATGATTATTGCCGGCAAGCCGTAAATAAAAATTTTTACAACCGAGGTAAGGCTCGCGCCGTAATCGGTGATATACCTTGCAATTTTAAACAACGTGCCCGAACCGATAAAAACCGCCGTGAACGCGCAAATCGCAAACATAAACGCGAAAACGACTTCCTGAAAAATATATCTGTCAAGTATTCTAATGCGCATTCAATGACCTCCGAAAAATTTTTAAAGCGTAAAGTTTGTGCCGAGATAAAATTTCTTTGCAATTTCGCTGTTGGCAATTTCATTGGCGTTGCCTTCCAACAAAATTTTTCCCTCGTTGAGGATATAGGCGCGGTCGACAATGTGTAGCGTTTCGCGGACATTGTGGTCGGTGATTAAAATTCCCATGCCACGCTTTTTGAGATATTTTATAATTTCTTGAATGTCGGCAACCGCCAACGGGTCGACGCCCGCAAAAGGTTCGTCAAGCAAAATAAATTTCGGCTCCAACGCAAGGCAACGCGCAATTTCCACGCGCCGCCGTTCGCCGCCGGAAAGTTCTGTACCCTTGCGCTTTTCCACGTGTCGAATACTGAATTCTCGCAAAAGTTCATTTAACCTTTTTCTGCGTTCGTCTTTGCTCAAGTCAAGCGTTTCGAGAATCGCCATAATATTTTCCGAGACTGTCAATTTGCGGAAAATCGATGCTTCTTGCGTCAGATAACTTATTCCCAACTCTGCGCGGCGGTACATCGGCAATTTGGAAATATTCA
>CAMNEX010000085.1 GCA_946536825.1 uncultured Selenomonadales bacterium
GGCGCGCGTCCATGCGCGCCCAAAATTACGCGGCGTGTTTACCAACAGCCCCTAGTCGAAAACTCTCGGCAAAAGTTCCGCAATGTCAATCGTTATCGGCATGAAGTAAAGTCCGCCGCTTGAAGTTTTGATAAACTCGATAACTCTTTTGGCGAAGTCGATATTCCAAGCCATTGTCGGCTGAAAATCTTTCGGAAAAACAGCTTTATCCTTGCGCTCCCAATAACCGCGGGAACGATTGCTGAAAACCGGCGACACGCCCCAATAAATTTCATGCCCCGCCAAAAGGTCGGCGTACATTTCCAAAAATCGCATGTCGAAAAACGGCTGAGTAAAAAAGCCCGCCGCGCCCGCTTGAGCCTTGCGCTCGACGCGATAAAGTTCATCTCGAATACCGCTGCGATATTGGTCGACGCCCGCATAAACTTTTACTTCGGGAAGTTCTTCGCGGAATTTGCGAATCACGTCGATTGTCTCGGTCGGATAAACCGTGCGCGTTAAATCCTTCGGCGGGTCGCCCGCGATTATCAGCACTTCTTTGATCCCGAATTTTATAAAATCCTCGCGCATGGGGAGCGGCTTTGATAAATCAATATCCATTGCGCGGACGTGCGGTATCGTCGGGAGCGCGGGCTGTGTGACTTCCGCCGCCTGCCACGGTCTAAGCTCGAAACTCATTAAATCGGGAATGTTCACGCAGTCAACCTGCGGATATTTTTTTATGACTTCAATGTCCGCCCGAAGGCTTGCCTCATCTCGCGGAATTATTTCTACTGCTATTCTTCCCATAAAATTTTCCTCCCAAAATTTTCTTTAGGTTATCTCTGCAAACGTGACGAAGATTGAGCGAATTAATCTTACTCGTTCTTCCGCTGAAAGTTTTTTCGCCGCCTCGGATTTATAAAGATTTACCGACATTTGCGCGGCAAGTTCTGCCTCGCGTCGCGTGATAAGTTTGTTTTGCAAAAGAAATTCCAACATAGCTTTTACTTCCTCAAACGCCGTTTCCTCGTCAATCTCCTCAATCATATCTCGATATAACATTTGTTTCTGGTCGAGTTCTTCGGGTATCAGCGCAATTCTTATGTAACCGCCCAATCCACGACGAGATTCCACCACAAAGCCCCGCTCCGTTGTAAAGCGCGTGCTCAATACGTAACTTATCTGCGACGGCGCACAACTTATTTCGTCCGCCAACGCCGTCCGCTTCAATTCAATTTGCTTGTCTGCATTTTGATTTAATCGTTTTAAAATATATTCTTCAATCGTGTCTGCCTTATTGTTCAGCATGACTAATCACCTCTTCTTGATATTTTGACATTATACTTTCAAAACAGCAAATAGGCAAGCTTTTTTTGCAAAAGAAAAACTCCCAATCAATTTTGACGGGAGCTTTTCTTTATTACGAACCGCGCAGGTTGCGAATTTCAGAAATTATGCGAGGGTGGCGAGATAATCTTTAATCTTGTCGCCGTCTTCCATTTCCATAACCTTATCGAGAATTTCTTTTGCTTTGGTGAAGGTGATGTTGCGAATGCGTTCTTTGACACGCGGAATGGAAGGAGCACTCATGGAAAGTTCTTTAATGCCCATAGCCATAAGAATAATTGCCGCGTTCGGGTCGGACGCCATTTCGCCGCACATGCCTGCCCATTTGCCTTCTTTGTTGGCAGATTCGATCGTGCGTTTGATAAGGCGGAGCACTGCGGGGTTGAAGTGATTGTACAGATAAGAAATTTGCGCATTGCCGCGGTCGACAGCCAAAGTGTATTGAACAAGGTCGTTGGTGCCGATTGAGAAGAAGTCTACATATTTTGCGAGCGCGGGAGCCATGACAGCCGCCGCGGGAGTTTCGACCATTATACCGACTTGAACGTTGTCAGCGAATTCCTTGCCTTCGTGAACGAGTTCCATTTTGGCATCTTCGACGAATTTTTTTGCCGCGAGGAATTCTTGAACGTTGATAACCATCGGGAACATAATCGCCGCTTTGCCGTAAACGCCTGCGCGGAGAATAGCTTTGAGCTGGGGCATAAACAAATCTCTGCGCTGGAGGCTGATACGAATTGCGCGGTAGCCGAGGAAGGGATTTTCTTCTACGCCGACTTGGATATAGGGCAGGGGTTTATCGCCGCCGATATCCATTGTGCGGATAACGCAGAGACCTTCGCCGTGAGTGACGGAAGCGCAATGCTCAACCGCCGCTTTGTATTCTTTAAATTGATCTTCTTCCTTGGGAACGTCGGTTTTGCCCATGAAGACAAATTCGGAACGGAAGAGACCGACGCCGGTTGCGCCGAAGTTTTTGACAGCGGCGTCAGCGTCAGCGGGCGAGCCGATATTCGCAACGAGCTCAACTTCTTTGCCGTCGAGCGTGATTGCGGGTTTATCTTTCAGCTCTGCGTAGTGTGCTTTAAGTTCTTCCTGTTTCTTAATCTTTTCGTCGTAGCTTGCGCGTTCTTCGTCAGAGGGGCGAATGAGAATTTCGCCGGTTTCGCCGTCGAGGATAACGGGGTCGCCGTTGGCAATTTGAGCAATGCCGTCGCCGACGCCGACAACGGTCGGGATAGCGCGAGTTTTTGCAATGATAACGGCATGAGCGGTTGTGGAGCCTACGCCGAGGATAACGCCCGCGATTTTATCGGTGGGCAGTCCCGCGATAACGGAAGGTTCAATATCCTTGCCCGCGACGATAACTTTGCCGACGATTTCAGGATCTTTAATGCCGAGCAAATATTTTGCAATGCGCTTGCCGACGTCGCGCATGTCAACTGCACGACCGCGGAAATATTCATCTTCCATAGTCTCGAAGACTTGCGCGGTTGCTTCGTAAGCGTCGATAACAGCTTTTGGCGCGGAACCGCTGGTGTCAATTTGTTCGTCAATCGAGCCGCTCATTGCGGGATCTTCGACCATCATGCGGTGTGCTTCGAGAATGCCGGCTTGTTCCTTGAGTCCCTGTTCGTTGAAACTGTCAATGCTCTTTTTGAGATTTTCGGCGACTGCAACGAGGGCGTCCGCTGCCTTTTTCTTTTCTGCCGCTTTAGTGCCGGGTTGATATTTTGCAATATAACCGTCAAGATTTTGACCTGCGAGTAAAATGTTGCCTACCGCGATACCCGCTATTACGCCTTTACCTTTAATTTTCTCTGCCATAATCTTCCCTCCAAAAACTTACACAAAAAGGGAGGCGGAAAAAAATGCTTAACCTCCTCCCTTGAGATTGCATCGGGATACGCGAATTAATCTTCGCCGAATTTTGCGTCAACGAGTGCTTTGAGTTCTTGAACAGCAGCGGCTTCGTCCGGACCGTCAGCACAGATAGTAATTTCGGTGCCTTTAACCAAACCCATGCTCATGATCATGAGAATGCTTTTCGCGTCGACAGTTTTGCCTTTCGCTTTGAGCTGAACTTTCGATTTGAACGAGGACGCTTTTTGCACGAACACCGAGGCGGGACGCGCATGAATACCGGTTTTGTTTTCAATAGTGGTTGTTGCTTCTGTCATTAGTGACCCTCTCCTATCTTTATACGAATAATTACTAACTGCGGCCGCCTTACGGCAACCTTTTAAATTTTGCTATTCGCCGCCCTCTTGTATCTTCCTGCTTGTTGAGAAAAAATTTTCAAAAAATTTTCCGCGCTGATTTTTATTTTAGTTTGCAACGGGAATTTCCAGAATAAAAGTCGTGCCCTTGCCGAGTTCGCTCTCGACAGAAATTTCTATTCCATGGCTGTCGGCAATCCATTTCGCGATTGACAAGCCCAAGCCGCTACCTTTCGCTTCGCTGACCAAATCTTCACTGTCAATGCGGAAAAATCTGTCAAAAATTTTCTGCTGATTTTCCGGCGCAATGCCTATCCCCGAATCCGAAATTCTAAGCAAAATTTTTTCTCCCGCGACCGCTGACGCAACACTGATACTGCCGCCTTCGGGCGTGTACTTGACCGCATTATCCAAAAAAATCCTGATCATTTGCCGGATAGTAGTTTCGTCGCCGAAAATCTTCGCGGGCTCATTTTTAATCAAGCTAACTTTGTGCGTCTTGACTACGGTTTTCATTTTGCTCATAACTTCGCCGACAATGTCATCTAAATCTAAAAATTTTTTGTTAAGCTTTTGCCTGTTCTGGTCGGTGCGCGAGAGGAATAAAAGATTTTCAAGCAAATCCTGCATATTCTGCGCCTCGGAGCCGATAACTTTAAGATTTTCTCTAAGCAATTCTTCGTCCGCCGTGCCGTAAGTCTCGATAAATTCAATGTACCCTTTAATAACCGCGGCGGGCGTCCTTAGCTCGTGCGAAGCGTCGGAAACAAATTTTCTCTGCTTATTTATCCCGCCCTGCAAACGGTCAAGCATTTTGTTCAACGTTTTTGCCAATTTGTTGAGTTCGTCGTCAGCTGTCCCGACCGGAATTCGCCCGCTCATTTGCTCGAAGGCAATTTCTCGCGCAAGTTCGTTCATTGTCTTTATCGGCTTCAAAATTCTTTGACTGACGTATCGCCCGATAAGAAGTGCGGCAATTATTCCGAGAATATCCAGGAACAACAAAAATTTTTCCAGCTCATCAAAAAGTTTCAGCTCGGAAGTTATCGTCCTGAAAAAATAAAGCGTGACGGTTTCGCCCTCGTGCGTGTAATTCATTTTTGCGCGATAAATCAGCGCGGAGCCCAGTCGCGCAATCTCAAAATCTTTTTCGGCAAAGATCGGCGGGGTGCTCAAAATTCCCTCCTCGAAACGTTCAATCGACGGATATTTTTTATCGGTGTCAATAAAAACAACGCCGCGGCTGTCGACAACCCGCAAAACTACGCCTGCGACAAGTGCCCCGCGAAAATCATTGGGGCTGAAACCTTCGTAATTTTCTTCCAACTCTTCAAAAACTTTTCTGATCTGATTCATGCTGTAACGAATTGTACCTTCGGCGGGACGATAAAGCGCACTCATTACCCCCACCCACATTGCCGCGTTAATTAAAATCAGTAACGTAATAAAACATGCCGCGTAGCCGAGAGTTATCTTAGTGGAAATTTCAAAGCCGTTGATTTTCCCTTTGATTTTTTCAATAACGCTCATGAAATTTTCTCCTGCGCAGATAAAATTAACGCGCCAATAATAGCACACTTACAATTTATTTTCACTATGTATTTTGACGTTTAACTTGCTTTTCCGGAAAATTTTTGCTATCTTTAGAAAAATTTTTTCGGAGGAGGCGATTTTTTTTGACGAAAATATTTCTAATCCGCCACGGCGAAACCGAATGGAACAGAGTCGGTAAATTGCAAGGCATCTCGGACATAAAACTTTCGACCGAGGGAATTAACCAGGCGCATTTGTTGGCGGAGCACGCTCCTTTTACTGCTGTCGACGCCGTTTACTCAAGCGATTTGGTGCGGGCGGTTATGACTGCAAAAATTTTATCGGATAAATTCAATTTGCCGATAATAAGGGAGCGCGGCTTGCGAGAGACAAATTTTGGCGATTGGGAAGGCAGATTTTTAAGCGACTTGGCTAAAGAAAATCCGAACGGCTTCTCAAATTTTTTTACGAGACCCGACAAAGTTCAGCCGCCCGGCGGAGAAACTTTTCTTCAAAGTCAAGCGCGAATTATGAACGCGCTGGACGAAATTATCGCCGACAACGAGGACCGAAATATTATTGTCATAACGCACGGCGCGGCAATTCGCTTGATAATCTGCGCGGCTCTTTATATCCCGATTCGCAAAATGTGGGCGATAAGTCAAAACAACATGGCAGTAAATATTCTTACCTTCGACGAGGGGAATTTCTCCGTCGAGCTGGTGAACAGCACTTTGCACCTTTACAATTTTTAAATAAAAAAAAGCGGCACGGAAGTTTTTTTTAGCTTTCGCGCCGTTTTTTATTTTTGCGTTAAGTTAATTTGTCAATTCGTCCATGCGTTCGAGAGGCGTGCTCAAATCCATGTGACCGGAGAGAGTTTCAACCTCCGCGCCGTCGACCAGAAATTTAACCTGTTTAACTTCGGGAAAATTCGTCAGCGTGTCGACTACCGAGCCAATTAAAAATTCTTCGCCCGTCGAACCGCCGACAAAATTTTTCAGAAAGCCCCCGTCAAAGTCGACAATCGCCAAGCCGTCTTTAACAGTGACGCTTTTAATTGCCGCGTTCTTCGGGAAAATCTTCGTCAAATTTTCTTCGCCCGGCTCTTCAAGCAGAGTTTCAACGGCGGCGGTATATTTGTCGGTTGAATCGTCAATGATAATCTCGCGCTCAACCTCAACGAGTTTCATGCCCGAATCGTCGGGATAATAGACTTTGACGTTCATTGACTGCGCGGGATTCTCTTTTTCTTTAAGCGATTTTTCTTCAGGTTTAACGGCAGGTGTTTCCGTTCCGCTTGAAGGTGCGGGCTGGTCGGGTTTAAGAGTTTCGGAATTTTTTTCGGGAGCGGTGACGGGTTTTGTCTGCGCGGGATTATCGGGCGGCGTATTTTCGCCCGAAGGTTTATCGCAACCCGCAGTAAGCAGAAGCAGCGCGAGCATTGCCGGAATTAAAATTTTCTTCACGATTAATCAGATCCTCCTTGGTTGAAGTAACGATTGACGGCATTGGTAATTGCCTGCGCAAGTTTCTGCTGATAGGCGTCGCTTGCCAATAATTTTTCTTCGCGAGGGTTGGTAATAAATCCCAATTCGATAAGGGAAGCGGGGCATTTCGAGTGCGTCATTACAAAAAATCTTGCTGCCTTGACGCCGCGATTGTTAAGCCCGCCGAGCCGAAAAAGTTCTTCATTTAAAAGCCTTGCAAGCCGCGAGCCTTTAATGGCGGTCGGCGCGTGATAAGTTTCCATGCCGTTGGCGGTGCCGTTTGAAAATGCGTTGCAGTGTACGCTGATAAAAATATCGGCGTCCGGCGGAGCCTTGTTGACACGCGCTTGAAGTTCGGTTGAGTCGGGGACGCCCGGCGCGGCAACATCAATATCGGTTGTGCGAGTCATTATAACTTTATAACCGTCGGCAGTCAAAAGTTTTTGCGCCTTCAAAGAAACGGCGAGTGAAACAGATTTTTCCGTGACGCCCGTCGGACCGATTGCGCCCGCGTCGGAACCGCCGTGTCCGGGGTCGAGCACGATAATTCTTTGATAGGCGTTGTCGTTATCTGTCTCGCCCCAATTCCAATCGTCCTGCGCGGAATATTTTTTCACGTCGAGGACAATGCGCTCCGATTTTTTCTCCGAGCGATTGGCGCGCTCAATCGAAACTTTTACATAGTCGTTTTCAACCGCCGAATTTAAATGAATTTGAACACTCGTATGTTTGGGCTGAGTTTCGTTGGCGATAATTTTTTCTACAAAATTTCTCGCGCCCGATTGAATTTGCGTGCCCGAAATGCGGCTAATTCTGCCGGGCAAAGCGTTATCGAGTTCGACGCGCAAAATCCCCGACCTTAAATCTGTCGAAATGTTATCGGAATCAAGCCGCTTGCCTTCGTAGGAAATTTCAATCCGCAAAGTTTCGTTATCCAAATCGAAGACGTCTATTCCCGTCAATTCGGCGGATTTTGCCGACGCCGTGCCCGCGATTGCCAAGACAATCAGCAGAGTAAAATACGTCAAAAATTTTTTTAGCGAAGTCATTTCATTCCCCCATTTTCAGAAGTTCGCGAGCCTCTTCGAGAACCTCTTGAGTTTTTTCTTCTGAGCGGGAGATTTTTATCGTGAAATATTCGCCTTCGTCCGCGCCTTCGGGCAAAAAATCTGCAGGCAAAACAAATTCGCGAAATTCATCTTCCTCTTCTTCCAACAGAAAAACCGCCTTAGCCGAGCCGTCTTCAAGCTCCTCTATCCTGTCGAGATACGCGGTTATTTCTTGTTCTCTTTTTTCTTTTGCGCTATCCATTTGTCTATCCAATCCTCCGATTTTTCAGGTTTAACGGAAAAATTTTTGCCGTCGCTTATCAAGGTTATTGTTCCGTTCCAACGTGTGCAGAAAATATTTTTCTTATCAATGCCCTGCGCCAAATAATTTTCGAGCGGTTCAAGGTGCGGGTGTCCGTAAGTGTTGCGGCGTTCTTC
>CAMNEX010000086.1 GCA_946536825.1 uncultured Selenomonadales bacterium
TACTTCGTGATGAGTTCTTCGAGGAAGTCAATTTGCTCGTCAACGCTGAGTTTCTTGCCGTTCGGGTCTTTCAGAATCGGGTGTTTGCCGTTGAGTTGCTTGTAGTCATAGAAGTACTTGCCGTCTTCGACAACCGCGAATTCAGACGCCGCACAGTCCATAGCGATTTTGAAATCGTCGCCGGGTTTGTAACCGGCATTTTCAATAGCCTGCATGATAACATCAAGAGCATCTTCAGTTCCGTTGAGTTTGGGAGCAAAGCCGCCTTCATCGCCGACAGCCGTGGAAAGTCCGCGACCTTTAAGAATCTTTGCGAGATTATGGAAGACTTCCGCGCCCCAACGAATGGCTTCGCGAACTGTGGGGGCACCGACGGGACGAATCATGAACTCTTGGAAAGCAATCGGAGCGTCGGAATGTGCGCCGCCGTTGATGATATTCATCATCGGGACGGGCATTTTGTAGGTATTGCAACCGCCGATATAGCGATAAAGGGGCAGACCAACAGCCTGAGCACCTGCTTTGGCGGCGGCGAGTGAAACAGCCAGAACAGCGTTTGCACCGAGTTTACTCTTGGTGGGCGTGCCGTCGATTTCAATCATTTTGTAGTCGAGTGCACGCTGATTGAGGACGCAATCGCCGACGAGAGCCGGAGCAATAATTTTGTTGACGTTGTCGACAGCTTTTAAAACGCCTTTGCCAAGATAACGACCTTTGTCGCCGTCACGGAGTTCGAGAGCTTCATTTTCGCCTGTGGATGCGCCCGAAGGAACTGCTGCGCGACCGACAATGCCGTTTGCAAGAATGACATCAACCTCAACCGTCGGATTGCCGCGGGAGTCTACTATTTCGCGACCGATAACTTTCTCGATTTTTGCCATTACAAAATCCCCCTTATCATTAATCATTAAAACTAAATTAAAAAATCTTATAGCCGCATTATAACATTTCGGGCGCAGTTTGCAAGGTATTTTCTAAAAATTTTTTCTTTTATCGGCAAGGTATCGGCAAGGAGTTCCCGCTGTAAAAAAAAATCCTCCCCGAATCAACGAAGAGGATAAAAAATTATTTGTTTTCGTCGAGGAGTTGTAGTAATTCGTCGTAATCTTTTTTGAGTTGAATATAATCCTCGGCGATTTTCAATGCCGCCAAAACTGCAATTCGACTGCCCGCGAAAGTTCTTGTGCTCTGCGCAATGGTTTTCATTGTCGAATCGACCATGCGCACGAGTTTTGACAAGCCGTCAGGGTCTTCGGTGCGCAGTCGGTAAACTTCGCCGAAAATTTCAACCTCGACGCGCCTCATTTCGCCGGCGGGTTTCTCGTCCTTCAACTCAATCACCTCAACTTCTCAAAGCCGCTCCGAATTCCTTTTCCACCGCCGCCAAAATATTTTTAAACGCTTCGTCCGCTTCTTCGTCCTTGAGTGTGCGCTCCTTCGACCTGAATTCAATAGCAAATGCCAAAGATTTTTTATCGACGGAAATTCTTTCGCCCGTGTAAACGTCAAACAGTGTAACGCCCTTGAAAAATTGTCCGCCGCTTTTGGCAATGACTTTTTCGACATCGCCCGCCGCAACGTCATGATTTACCAAAATTGCTAAGTCGCGGCTGATTGAAGGATATTTCGGAAGGCTTTCCAATGTGAATTTTTTCGCGGCGAATTTTTTCAGCGTCTCAACGTCCGCCTCGAACACGTAAATTTTTTTCTTAATGCCCAAAGCCTCGGCAACCGCGGGATGAACTTCGCCGACCGTAACCAAAATGTCGCGTCCTTTTTTGAAGACGGCGGTTTTACCGGGGTGCAATGCAAAATGTTCGCCCGCCTCGACGAAATAATTTCCTATCGACAAGCCCGACAAAAATTCTTCGACAATGCCCTTTGCGTCGTAGAAGTCAACCTGCGCGGAATTTTGCGACCAACCTTTAGGCTCGCGGCGTCCCATTAAAAGCCCCGCGAGTTTTTGTTTTTCGTGCGGTAATTCAGTCACCGGCAAATTTTTCGGAATGAATACCGGCGCGACTTCAAAAAGGCGAACGTCCTCATTTTTGCGGCTGAAATTTCTCGCGGCGTTTTCAAAAATCGACGCAAGCAAAGTTGTCCTTAAAAGCGGTGCCTCGTCTGTCAAAGGATTCATAATCGGCACGGCTTGACGCAATGGACTGTCGGCGGGCACGCGCATTTTGTTAAACATTGCCTCGCTTGTGAACGCAAAGGAAAGTTCTTCGCACATGCCCAAGCCCGATAAAATATTTTTTATCTTGTCAATGAAATTTTGCGTCGCCGATTGCCGCCCTTGCTGATTGCCTTTCGGGAGCGTTGAAGGAATGGTATCGAAGCCGAAAATCCTGGCGACTTCTTCGGATAAATCTTCGGGTAATTTGACATCGTTGCGCCAATCGGGGACAGTCACTTCATAAGCCGAAGAAATTTTCAGATCGGTATTTTTAACCAAGCCGCCGACAGTCGAGCCGAGATTTTTCATCATGTCTTCGACGCTTGATTTTTTGGACAAATTGCGGACGGAATTGCCGATTGTCTTCGCGAAGGCGGAAATTTTATCGACAACATCATCAGTCAATTCGTCAATGCCGCCGACGGTCTCAACCTCAAAGCCGAGCAATTCCAAAACCTCGACAATTTCAGCGTCGGAAAAATTCGTGCCGAGTCGTGCGTTAATCTGCGCGGGCGTGAATTTAATTTTAATTTCGGGTTTAGGATCGGGATAAACGTCGACAACGCCTTTGCAAACGTTGCAAGCTCCCATATCCTGTAAAAGTTGCGCAACGCGGTTGAGGGCGGCGATTGTGCCTTTTTCATTGGTACCGCGCTCAAATCTGCCGGACGCCTCCGAGTGAATTCCAACTGCGCGGCTTGTCCGGCGGATTGACGCGGAATTGAAACTCGCCGCCTCAAGGATAACGGTTGAAGTTTTTTCGGTAATTTCGGTTTCAAAGCCGCCCATAATGCCCGCGAGGCCCGCTGCCTTCTCCGCGTCGGCAATGACGAGTTCGCCGCCCTTGGCAAGCCGATTCGTATCGTCCAGCGTGTGAAGAAGTTCATATTCCACAGCACGCCGCGCCGTCAACTCGTGTCCTTTAACTTCGTCGAAGTCGTAAGCGTGGAGCGGCTGTCCCATTTCCAACATAACAAAATTTGTCACGTCGACAACGTTATTAATTGCCCGCATGCCCGCGCCTTCAAGACGTTTAACCATCCACTCCGGCGAAGGCGCAAGTTTTACATTGCTCAAAACCCGCGCAGAAAATCTCCCGCATAAATCAGGCGCGGAAATGCCGATTTTCACTAAATCCTTAGCTTCGCGCTCGTCGTCCTCGTCAACTTCAATTTCGGGGAAGCGCGGATTTTTTTTCGTCAAAACAGCCAACTCGCGAACAAGTCCAATCACGCTGAAACAGTCGCCGCGATTGGCCGTCAACTCAAATTCCAAAATATCATCGTCAAGCCCCAAAACTTTCGCGGCGGGCACTCCGACGGGCGTATCTTCGGGCAAAATGTAAATGCCGACCTTTTGTTCTTCAGGCAAATTTTCAATCTCAAGATTCAATTCGTTTGCCGAGCAAAGCATACCATTGGAGGCGACACCGCGCATTTTCCCCTTGGAAATTTTTTTGCCGCAAGGTAAATTCGCCCCGACAAGCGCGACGGGCACAACTTGACCTTCCGCAACATTCGACGCACCTGTCACGATTTGCAAAAGATTTTCCTCGCCGACATTCATTTGACAAATTTGCAAATGGTCGCTGTCGGGGTGAGCTTTAAGCTCTTCAATACGCCCCGTTACGACTTTTTCGAGCCCTTCGCCCGCGTGAATCACGTTTTCGACGGGGATACCTGCCAGCGTGAATTTTTCCGCCAATTCGTCCGCCGTTAAATCTATGTCAATGTAATCCTTCAGCCATTTGGTTGAAACCTGCACAAAATCACCGCCTCAAAATTGCTTAAGAAATCTTACGTCGTTATCGTAAAGCAAGCGCATATCGTCAAGCCCGTAACTTAGCATTGCAATTCGCTCAATGCCCATGCCGAAGGCAAAGCCGCTGACTTTTTCGGGGTCGTAACCGCTCATTTTCAAAACGTCGGGATGAACCATGCCCGCGCCCAAAATTTCAAGCCAGCCCGTTCCTTGACAAACTTTGCAACCTTCACCGTGGCACATGACGCACGAAACATCAACTTCCGCACTCGGCTCCGTGAACGGGAAGAAACTCGGACGCAAGCGAATTTTGGTTTTCTCGCCGAAAATTTTCTTGGAAAAATCTTCAAGCGTTCCCTTTAAATCGGCGAAAGAAATTCCCTTGTCGATAACAAGCCCTTCAACCTGCGTGAACATCGGCGAATGCGACGCGTCATAATCGTCGCGGCGATAAACCCTGCCGGGCGCAATGATTCTAATCGGCTCGCTGTTTTTATGGCGTTCCATTGTCCGCGCCTGAACAGGCGAAGTTTGCGTCCTCAGCAAAATTTCTTCCGTGATATAAAAAGAATCCTGCATATCGCGGGCGGGGTGATCTTTCGGCAAATTCAACGCCTCGAAGTTGTAATAATCCGTCTCGACTTCGGGTCCTTCCTCGACGCTGTAACCCATGCTCATGAAAATTTCTTTTACGCGGTTAAGCGTCAAAGTCAGCGGGTGAAGGTGTCCGTCATGAACTTTTCGCCCCGGCAAAGTCACGTCGATTTTTTCCGACGCCAATTTTTTTTGAAGTTCCGCCGCCTTGAGTTGCGAATTTTTTTCCGCGATAAGCTGTTCAATTTCCGCTCGCGCCTCGTTGACGATTTTGCCGATTTTCGGACGCTCCTCCGCGCTAAGTTGGCTCATGCCGCGCAGTAAGCCGGTAAGCTCGCCTTTCTTGCCCAAAAACTTTACGCGCACTTCGTCAAGCTCCTTTAAGTTCGACGCAGAATTTTTTATCGCGTCGCCGGCTCGTTTGCGCAGTTCTTTTATTTTTTGTTCCATTAACAATCCTCCTTTTGTGCATAAAGCTAACACACGCCGATTAATATTGCAAGATTTAAGGTGTTAAGTTTTTTATCTGATTAATCGAGATTAATTTTTGCGGCAAGAACGCCCGCGCCAAAACCGTTATCAATGTTGACGACGCTGACGCCCGCCGCGCAACTGTTAAGCATTGCCAAAAGTGCCGCCAAACCGTTAAACGACGCGCCGTAACCTACGCTTGTCGGAACCGCGATAACGGGCCGCGAAGTCAGCCCGCCGATAACGCTTGCCAAAGCTCCTTCCATGCCCGCCACGACAATTATCACGTTCGCCGAAATAATTTTATCCATGTGCGCAAAAAGTCTGTGAATCCCCGCGACGCCGCAATCGTAGCAAGTTTCAACCGCATTGCCCCAAAGATACGCCGTGAGCCGCGCCTCCTCGGCAACGGGAACATCACTTGTGCCCGCCGTCACGATTAAAATTTTTTTCCGCTCGTCGCGCCGCAAAGTTTTATCGCGGTCAACGTAAATCATTCGCGCAGTCTCGTCGAAAATCGCGGCGGGAATTTCTTCGCACAAAAATTCAAATTGCTCGCGGCTCGCTCGGCTCGCTATCAAATTCCCCGCGCTTTTATCATAAAGATTTTTAAAAATAATTTTGAGTTGCTCCTTTGTCTTGCCGGGCGAATAAACTACTTCGGGGAAACCTTGACGGAGTTCGCGCCCGTGATCTATCGCCGCAAAGCCGAAATTTTCCACGGAGCTAAGAGAAATATTTTTTAATTTTGTAACAGTCTCCGCCTCCGAAATTTCTCCCAATTTGTAGCCGCGCAGGAGTTCAAGCAAAATTTTTTCTGTCATAAAATTCACCTCAACCGCTAAAATAAATCATAAATCAAACTCTAAGTCAAATAAAAGTTCTGGCTAAAAATTTTGTGCTTTTTAGGGATAACTGCTATAATCCCTTCAAACGCTTAAGGGGGATTTAACATGAGCGAAAATCATCAGCTGTTCGGCACCGAAGACCTGCGCGGGAAATTGTATGAGCGCGGCTACAAAATGACGCCGCAACGCAAGGAGATTCTCAAAATTTTCGTCGATCACTCGGATTGCCACCACATGAGCGCGGAGGACGTTTATAATATTCTTCGCGAAAATAAATCGGAAATAGGACTGGCAACGGTCTATCGCGCTCTTGATTTGTTGAGCGAGCTGGGAATTCTCGTTCAGGTGGATTTCGGCGACGGTTGCTCCCGCTACGAACTCAACACCGCCGACCCGAATGTTCATCATCACCACCATTTAATTTGCGTCAAGTGCAAAAAAGTCATTGAGTTTGAAGAGGATTTGCTTGACGATTTAGAAGCGAACATTGCAAAAAAATCCGGCTTCCAAATTCTCAATCACGAAGTAAAATTTTTCGGCTATTGCAGTGAGTGTCTTGCGGCTGAAACGGAGTGAGGTGAAAATTTTTTGAGCATTAAAATAAAAAATGTAAAGCTCCGCGGCGACGAAGATTTTTCAAAAGTTATAGGCGAAGTGCTCCGCTCGTTCGGTATCGAGAAAGTCAGAGCGGACGCGGCGGCGAATTTTGACAGTGTTGAGATTTTCAACGAGATAATCGGCGAAAAAGTTATCACGCGCTTGAAAGTCGTTGCGGACGGCGCGGAAATGTTTTTTAGAAAAAGTTCGATTGTTCGCCCCGACGAAAAATTTGGTGCGGAAGTAAATCGCCTTGTCAAAAAAAATTTGTATCTGCTCCTCGCCGATAATTTTAATTTTGATTATGTGCCTTACGGAATTTTACACGGCGTGCGCCCGACGAAAATTGTTCAGCGTTGGATAGGCGAAGGCTTCGGCGTCACAAGTCACGGCGTCATTGACCGCGACAGAATTTCCCGCCGCATTGTCTCCGATTATCTGACAGAGCGCGACAAGGCGGAACTTCTGACGGAAGTTTCAATTCGCCAACTCCCGATTCTCAATTCCGGCGACGAAAAAATTATCGGCGTTTATGTCGGCATACCGTTTTGCAAGACGCGCTGTCTTTACTGTTCGTTTCCCTCGCACGTTTTGCCCGCTGAGGAAAAAATTGCCGAGTTCATGACGGTTTTGACACGCGATATTGAGGCGGCGGCGAACGCAATTAAACGTTACGGCTTTAAGGTTCAGACGATTTATATAGGCGGCGGCACCCCGACTGCTTTGCCCGAAAAATTTTTTGTCGAAATGTTGGAGAAGGTTTACAAGAATTTTTACGGCGAGAGCGTCGAAGAATTCACGGTTGAGGGCGGGCGACCCGACACGATAACCGCCGAGAAAATTGCCGCGCTAAAAAAATTCTCCGTGACGCGGGTCAGCGTCAATCCGCAGAGTATGCAACAGCGCACGCTTGATTTTATCGGGCGAAAACACACCGTAGAAGATTTTGTCCGAGCGTTTAAGGAGTTGCGTGCGGCGGGCGATTGGCAGATAAATACCGATTTGATTTTGGGCTTGCCGGGCGAAAATTTTGCCGATTTCAAGGATAGTTTGGAAAAAGTTCTCGCGCTTGAGCCCGACGATATAACTTTGCATGCTTTGGCGATAAAACGCGGTTCAAAGCTCCAAACGCGCCTTGCCGACGAGATAAACAAGCTTGAAGATTTTAATTTGCCGAGTGATTCGGAAGTTCGCAAAATGGAAGAATTCGCCGAAAAAATTCTGCGCGGGAAAAAATATTTTCCGTATTATCTCTATCGGCAAGATTATTCGGGCGGGCAGATTGAAAACGTCGGCTGGTGCAAGCGCGGCGCGGAGGGAATTTACAACGTTCAAATGATGGGCGAGCGTCAAACGATTTTGGGCATTGGCGGCGCGGCGTCTACCAAAGTCCCCGACCCGATTAATAAAAAAATTCAAACGGCGTTCAATGCAAAGGATTTGGCGACTTATCTGCGCGACATTGAAAAATATATTGAGCGGCGCGAAAAAATTTTGGCGGGAGTTTATCAGCCCGTCGAGACGAACGAAGACGATAAATCTTTTGCGGCGGAGGAAAATTTC
>CAMNEX010000087.1 GCA_946536825.1 uncultured Selenomonadales bacterium
ATTTTTTCCATGTGCATGACGTGCGACGCCTTAAATAAAATCGTGTCGCCGGTGTGGACGAGTTCCAAAATCTTTTTCGCGACGTCCTCGTGCGTGTCGAAGGTGTAAACATTTTCCAAGCCCGCGCCGCGAGCTCCCGCCGCAATAAATTTTCCGAGTTCGCCGAGCGTTATCAGAATGTCAAATTTATTTTCGACAAGTTCTTCGCCAATTTCCCGGTGAACTTTTTCGGAAATGTCGCCAAGCTCCATCATGTCGCCCAAAACCGCAATTTTCCGCCCGTCATAAACTTCCGCCGTTGTTCTTATCGCGACGCGCATTGAGGCGGGGCTTGCGTTGTAAGCGTCGTTTACAATCGTCAAGCCGTCGCGGCGAATTACTTCAAAGCGCATTTTCGTCGTCGTCAAAGTCGAAATGCCGCGCTGAATTTCTTCGATACTCAAACCGAGCGTCAAGCCCGCCGCGATTGCCGCCAACGCGTTTGAAACGTTGTGCCGTCCCAACATTGGAATTTCAAAATCATGTTCTCTGCCGCCGAAACTCAAAACAAATTCCGTCGCCACGCTACCGATTAAAATATTTTTCGCAGTCAAATCGGCGGGATTTTCCAAGCCGTAAGTCACGACGTTTACTCCGTTGCCCGCAAGATTTTTCATTTCCGCCGTATGATGATTGTCCGCATTTAAAATTATCGTGCCGCCGGGCTGAATCGCCTCGACCAATTCGCCCTTCGCCCGCGCAATATTTTCTATCGTGCCCAAAAGTTCAATATGCGTTTCGCTAACGTTCGTGACAATGCCGATTGTCGGCTTGACAATCTGCGCGAGCTTTTCTATCTGTCCGAGTCCGCGCATTCCGATTTCGACAACGGCGACATTATGTTTTTCATTTAACTCAAGCAAAGTCAGCGGCACGCCGACTTCGTTATTAAAATTCCCCGAAGTTTTTTGCACATGCCCCAAGCCATTTAATGCGGCGGCAGTTAAATCTTTTGTGGTTGTTTTGCCGTTCGAGCCCGTCACAGCGATAACCGGAATATCAAAGCGATTGCGCCACGCGCCCGCAATTTGTTGATAAGCCGTCAAAGTGTCGTCGACTTTAAGGACAACGCCTTCGGGAATTCTTTTGGCGGTTTTGCTGACCAGAACTGCCGACGCACCGTTTTTAAAAGCGTCAAGCGCAAATGACTCGCCGTTAAAATTTTCGCCCTTGAGCGCGACGAATAACATATTTGCCGTAATTTTTCTGCTGTCGGTTGAGACGCCGTCAAAAAAAATCTCGGCGTCCGAATTTTTCTCCGCGCTCGTAACCTGTGCCACTTCTGACAAACTTAATTTTTCCATTTCTCTATTGCCTCCCGCGCAATCTCTCTGTCGTCAAAGTGAATCGTTTTATCTTTGAGAATCTGATACGTTTCGTGCCCTTTGCCCAAAATCAAAACAATGTCGCCCGCCTCGGCAAGCTCAATCGCCTTAAAAATTGCCGCTCGCCTGTCTGTCACGCGCTCATAATTTTTTTTGTCAATTCCCGTTTCCATATCGTCCAAAATTTTTTCGGGATTTTCGGTGCGCGGATTGTCGCTCGTCAAAATAACTTTGTCGCTCAACTCCGAAGCGATTTTGCCCATTATCGGGCGTTTTTTATGATCTCTGTCTCCACCGCAACCCGCGACCGCAATTATTTTTCCCTGAACAATTTGCCGCGCCGTTTCCAAAACATTTTTAATTCCGTCGGGCGTGTGCGCGTAATCGACAATAACTTCAAACGGTTTATCGGAAAAAATTCGCTCGAATCGCCCCGGCACGCTCTTAAAATTTTCCAGCGCAATTTTTATCGTTTCGGGAGAAATTTTTTCTGCAGTCGCCGCGCCGACCGCCGCCAATACGTTGTAAACATTAAAAATCCCCGTGAGGTGTAGGTTAAGGGAAAGGGGACAGGGGGTGAGGGATAAATTCATGCCGTCCGAACGAAGATTTATTTCCGCGCCGCGCAGGTCAGCCGAATTTTTCAAGCCGTAAGTAATTTTTTCGCAGAGGCAATGCTTTAAAATTTTTTCGCCCGCCGCGTCGTCAATGTTGATTATCGCGGTTTTATTTTGCTTGCGACCGCGCCGCGAAACCATATCGAAAAGTTTTGCCTTCGCCCGCAAATAATTTTCCATTGTCCCGTGAAAATCCAAATGATCTTGCGTCAAGTTCGTGAAAATCGCCGTGTCAAACTCGACGCCCGCCACCCGATTTTCCGCTAATGCGTGGCTTGAAACTTCCATTACCACGACTTCAACTTTTTTATTCAACATTTCCAGCAAAAGTTTTTGTAAATCGATAACGTTGGGCGTTGTGTTGCGCACGGAATAACTTTCCTCGCCGATTAGCGTTTGAATTGTTCCGATTAATCCGACTTTAAAGCCCGCGCAAGAAAAAATTTCGCGCAAAAGATAACTCGTCGTTGTTTTGCCGTTCGTCCCCGTGATTCCGATTATTCGCATTTGCCGCGACGGATATTCATAAAAATACGGCACGATAACCGCCAACGCGCTCAACATGTCGGGAACTCTCAGCATCGAAATTTTTTCCGGCGTCGTAAAATCTTTTCGCGTCGTCAAAATGGCGACTGCGCCGCGCTCGACTGCTTGCGATATAAATTTATGCCCGTCAAAGTGTGCGCCTTCCATGCAGATAAATAAATTTCCCGCCTCGATTTTCCGCGAGTCGTGATCTATTCCGCTTATCGAAACGTCCGCGCCGAAAATTTCTGCGTCGGGTATCAACAATGCCAATTCGCTCAATCTTTTTTTCAAGACCTCGCCTCCTCTGCCGTCAATTATAATTGAACTTTGCATGAAAAAACAATGCCGAAATAAAATTTATTCTAAAAGCCGTTCAACAAGCCGTCCAAACCTTCGCGACGATAAATTTCTTTGTAGCGTTGCAAATTTTTCTGAATCAAATTATCCAAGGCTCGCATGCTCAACATTTCCACAGGGGCGCGGTCATCAGTCAAAATGTTTTCGCCCTGCGCGGGCGTCGTCCAATTTTGCGCAATGTGAATCATCAGCCGCGACAATTTTTTATCGGAAATATTTTCTGCGCGGGCGCGAAGTTCATTTAAAATTTTATCGTCCGCCGCCGCGAATAAAACCCTGTTCGTTACGCCGCTTGCGTCAATCGTCCTGACCGCCGGAAAATTTTTCTCGATCGTGTCAATCAGATATTCGTTGATATTTCCCGCGCCGCTCGCCCGCATGTTCATGTTGACGACCATAACGCCGTTTGCCGCCAAATGATTTTTAACCAGCGCGAAAAATTCCAGCGAACTCATTTGGAACGGCGGAGAAATATCTTGGAAGGCGTCGACCAAAATCACGTCATAAATATTTTTGTCGGCTTGCAGAAAGGCGCGTCCGTCATAAGTCACAACTTCGACTTCGGCGGGCAACTCGAAATATTTCTCGGCAAGCGCGGTAATTTTTTCGTCAATCTCGACGCCGAAAATCTGCGCGGAAGGAAAATATTTTTTGCATTGCTCGGCAAAAGTTCCCGTACCCATTCCGAGAATCAAAATTTTTTTATCGCCGGCAAGAAGCGGAGCCGCAAGCGCGTAGTCGTAATACATGCCGGTTAAATCGCCGCTTTTGACTTTGAGCGACTGCACGCCGAATAAAACATTTGTCGAGAAAATAATTTTGTCGGGCGTATTTTTGACCTGCAGATAATTGTAAATCGATTCGCCTTCGTAAAGCAGATTTTTTTCCCAAAATGCAAAGCTGTTGGAATTGCCCGCGACCGCGCAGATTATAAAAATAAAAACAGCTCCCGCACAGAAAATTTTCTTCGCGCCCTTGCTGACAAAATAAATTATCCCAATCGACAAGAGGACGCCCGAAAAAATCAGAAAAGTTATCGCGGTGCCGACGGCGGGAATTGTCACGAAGGTCGGGAGAAAAGTGCCGATAATGCTACCGATTGTGTTAAAGGCGTTGAGGTTCCCGACGATTCGCCCGTTGTGTTCGAGGTTTTCGGTAGAATATTTTACAAGCGAAGGCGTCACTGTTCCGAGCAAAAACAGCGGCAGGACAAAAATCGCCATGCAAGATAAAAATGCGGCTTTGATTAGAAGGTTTGTATCGATGGCGACGATTAAAACTCCCGCGATTGAGAGAATCAGATATTTTCCGAGCACGGGAATTGCGCCAATCCACAGCGCGGCGAAAATCAATCTGCGGTAAAGGTTATCGGGATTTTTATTTAAATCGGCTTGCCGCCCGCCCCAAACGTTGCCGAGCGCGAGCGAAATCATTATCGTGCCAATTATAATTGTCCAGACAATTTGCGACGAACTGAAATAGGGCGCGAGCAATCGACTTGCACCGAGTTCGACCGCCATAATCGACATACCCGAAAAAAATTCTGTGGCGTAGAGGAAATTTTTATTTCTAAGCAAGGGCGAAACTTTTTCCATTGAGCTTTCTCCTTAAAATTTTTTGCGCGGTGATTTTAGCACATGGCGATTGATTTTGATAGGAATTACTGATAGCATAGAAAAAAATTCTGGAGGTTTTAAAATGACGGTTCTTATAGATTACGGCGTGGGAAATCTCTACAGCGTGGCGAAGGCGGCGGCGTATGTCGGCGGCGACGTGAAAATTTCTAGTGAGGCGGCTGACATTAAACGCGCCGAGAAAATAATTTTGCCGGGCGTCGGAGCGTTCGGCGACTGCATGAAAAATCTTGAGTCGACCGGTTTAATCCCGACGATTAAAGCGGAAATTTCTGCGGGCAAACCGATTTTGGGAATTTGCGTCGGGTTGCAGATTTTATTCGCGGGCAGTGAGGAGTCGCCCGAAGTTGACGGGCTGAAAATTTTTGGTGGGCGCGTCAAGAAAATCTGCGCGGATGATTTGAAAATTCCACACATGGGTTGGAACTCGGTAAAATTCGGCAACTCAAAACTTTTCGCGGGGCTGAACGGCGAGCCGTATTTTTATTTCGTCCACAGCTATCACGCCGCTCCCGCCGATAAAAAAATAATCGCGGCGACAACAACTTACGGCGAAGAAGTCACTGCGGCGATTGAGTTTGAAAATATTTTCGCGACTCAATTTCACCCCGAAAAGTCGGGCGATGTCGGCTTGCGCGTCCTGAAAAATTTCGTCGAACTTTGACAAGCTACGAAATAACTGCGCGGGCTTTTGATTTAATCGGCAGGAAAAATTTTTCATTGGCAGAATAAAATCGTCAAGCGGATTACAAAGAACGATTGACAGGGAGAAATTTTTAATGAGTTCAATAATTAATGAAGAGGTAAAAAGTTGGATAGTATCAATCATGTCGGCGATAGTGGTGGCGTTGCTGATTCGATATTTTATCGTGGAATTGTACGTTGTGGACGGACCGAGCATGCAACCGACACTGCAGGACGGCGAGCGGTTGGTTGTGAATAAATTTATTTATCATTGGCGCGATCCGTTGCGCAACGAAGTGGTAATCTTCCGCTATCCGCGAGACCACAGCCGCGATTTTATCAAGCGAGTGATAGCGGTCGGCGGCGACACGATTGAAATTAAGGACGGTCATGTTTTCGTTAACGACGCGCTTGTCAACGAAGATTATATCGCGGAAAAGACGCGCACCGAATATCCCAAACAAACCGTGCCGCAAGGGACGCTTTTTGTCTGCGGCGACAATCGGCGAAATTCTCTGGACTCGCGTTTCCCCGACGTCGGCTTCGTTCCCTTGGAATTGGTTAAGGGAAAAGCCGCGCTGATTTTCTGGCCGCTCAACGACATTGCCGCGCTCCCATAAAAAATTTTTTCAGCGGGGTGATTTTATGGAACTCGCAACAATCTTTTTACTTTGGTTAGTGGTAACAATCATTGACAATCTTTCCAAACGCAAAAAAAGACGGCTCCCGCCGCCGAGCGATTCGCCGGACTTCGATATACCGACAATCGCAAATGATCCAAATTTTCCCGGCGAAGAAGTTCCGATTTTTATCGAAAGTCCTCGGAAAGCCGAAATTCGCCAAAGAAATTTTGATCCGCCGCGCCCTAAAAAATTTGTCGAACAAAGAGTTCGCGAGGCGGAAGAGGAAATGGACGAATTGGATTTAAATCTGACGCCGTCAAAAGTCCTGAACGCATTTGTAATCAACGAAATTTTAGACAAGCCCAAAGCTTTGAAACGACGTTTCTAAAAATTTTAAGTGGCGGAGGAATTTTCTTCCGTCGCTTTTTTATTTTGCATTCTATTCAAAAGCGCGGAGAAAATCGGCTCGCCGCCGCATAAATCCGAGATTAAAAACGCCACGCCCGATACGACTATCAAGCCGACCAGGTGCGAGAATTGCCCGGTCAACTCCAAAATTAAAATGCTGCCTGTCACCGGAGCTTTCACGACCGCCGCGAAAAATGCCGTCATTCCGAAGATTATAAAAAGCGTCGTCCAATCTGCCGTGAAAAAATCCAGCGCGTTGCCGATTCTCGCAAAAATATTTCCGCCCAACGCCCCGATAATCAGAACCGGCAAAAATAATCCGCCCGGCGCGTTCGTCCCGAAACATATCAGCGTAAATAAAATTTTTCCCGCGAGCAAAATTATCAGCAAGCTCAAAGCTATTCGCGAAACTAAAATTTCGTCGACCAAAACATTTCCGCAACCTAAAACTTGCGGGAGCTCCTTTCCTAGCGGAATTGCCAACAACAGCGGGATTGCAAATCTTTTTACGCCGAAAATTTTTAAGCGGTCGTAAGTGTCCAGCGAAAAAATCAACGCCTTGGAGAAAATCGCGCCCGCAACCCCGCAAATAATTCCGAGCAAAATAAAAAGCGCGGCGAATTTCAGCGGCGCGGCACTCACTGCGGCGACCATTTCCAAATTCGGCAAAGTCATAACCGTCGGCATGTTCAGCGGCGTCGCCGTGATTGTTTCAAAGACAGGACGCACGCCGAAAACTATTTTCACGACAAAGGACGCCGTCACTGCCGCCGTTACTGCCGCGATTAAAATTTCCTGCGAAAATCTTTTGCGCAATTCCTCAATGCAAAAAATTACTCCCGCAAGTGGCGCGTTGAATATTGCCGCCAAACCTGCGCCCGCGCCCGCCGTCAATAAAAAATTTCCTTCAACCGCCTCATGATGTTTGTTGTCCGAGTAAATTACTTTCGAGAAAAAATTTCCAATCGCCGCCCCGAATTGCACGCTGATTCCCGCCCGTCCGAGCGACATGCCCGCGCCTATCGCCAAAATCGTCGCGAAAAATTTCACCGTCAATAATCTGAACGGCTTAATCATTTGCGCCCGCCCCTGCAAAATTCCTTTAAGTTGAGGTACGCCGCTCCCGCCGACTTGCGCATCTAATTTTACTGCTTCAGCTAAAATCTTCGCGAGCAAAATCATCGTGCCGATTGTCAATAAAATTTTTCCCAAGCTGTCGATCCGCGCAAAAATTATCGGGCGATAAATGTCCGCCTCGTCCAATAAAAATCGCAACGTCGCCACAACCGTGCCTGTGAATATTCCGACGACCGCGCCTTCAAAAAATAAGCGCACTCGCAAAAGTCGCCGATTGCCAATCAAAATTTTTCCCCTCCAAAATTTTTCTGCGAATATTTTACTGCCGAGAAAATTTTTTGCAAACAAAACAGCGACAGACTTTTTTGTCTGCCGCCTTTTTTTTATTCGAGATAAAAATTATTTGTCAATCTTGAGGACGCGGCTTTCTGATAAAGCCGAGAATCGCGCAACCTACGACCGAGCCGACCGCGATAGCAACCAGATACATGAACGGGTTGCCGATAGTCGGGACGACGAAAATGCCGCCGTGCGGAGCCATAAGCGTGCAGTCAAACA
>CAMNEX010000088.1 GCA_946536825.1 uncultured Selenomonadales bacterium
CGCGACTATGACAGGTGGTAAAAATCAAAGGAGATAACAAAATGGTAAAAAAACTTTTCGCCGCAATGTTTATGGCGGCAATATTTTTTTTCGCGCAAAATGTTTCGGCGCAACCGGAATTCAATTATCAGGCAAATGTCGAGGGCGTAGGCTGGATGGAAGCTGTCGGCAACGGCGAAGTCGCGGGCACGACAATGCAAGCCAAACGCATGGAAGCTTTGATTATAAATTTTTCCGGCGGAGTGAAATACAGCGCACACGTTCAGAATATCGGCTGGCAGAAATGGGCTTATGCGGGCGAAGTCGCCGGAACTGTCGGGCAGAATTTGCGCATGGAGGCTGTAAGAATTCAACTTGTCGGGCGCACGGAGCAATATTTTGACATTTACTATCGTGCGCATGTTGAAAACGTCGGCTGGCTCGGTTGGGCGAAAAACGGCGAACCCGCCGGCACTGCGGGCGCAAGCTTGCGCATGGAAGCAATTCAAATTGTATTGGTCGATAAAGGCAAAAGTATCGAGCGCGGAGACCGTCCCGCGTTTTATCAAGTCTTTCCCAACGCCCCGACAGTTTGAAAAGGAGAAAATTTTACATGGACATTTTAAAAAAATATGAAGTCGCTCTCGGATATTACAAAGAAAGAAAATTCGACGAGGCTTTGAAAATTCTTGACGAAGTAAAAACCGCCGCGCCGCATTGGAAAAAGCCATTTTTGCTTGAGGCATTTATCCTGCGCGATAAGGGCAAAACGGTTGAAATGTTTCTTTTTGTCCAAAAAATTTTCCCGACGTTAAACGCTTCGTCGCCTGAAGAAAAAAGTTTTCTGTCAACGGCTCTGGATCTTTTGGGAGTCGCCTCTCAACAATTAGCCATGCCGGAGGCGGCGGTAGAACTTTTGCGCTTGTCGGGCGAAACTTCCAAAGACAACGCCGAGGCTTGCATTGAAATCAGCAATGCGATTTTGACGGCGAACGCTTCCGAAAAATTTTCCACCGAAGATTTTCAAAAACTCTATGACGAATACAAAAAATATTTGTCGGACGTGACGCCTTATCCGAAGAAATTTTACGCTCACAAAAAAATTCGCGTCGGATTTTTGTCCGGTGATTTTTCTGTTCACTCCGTTATGAAATGGGCGTGGGCTTTAGTATTCAAGCTCGACAAAAATTTTTTTGAAACTTATTGCTACTCGTCGGGAAAAAATTTCGACGTCGTGACTAAGCATATCAGCGCGACCACCGAAAATTGGCGCGACATTTCAAAGTTTAAGGACGCGCAGGCGGCGGAACTCATTCGCAACGATGAAATTGACATTCTGTTTGATTTATCGGGGCACACGGCAGGCAACCGGCTTCGCGTCGCGGCTTATCGACCTGCTACAGTTCAAATTTCGGGCGTCGGCTACATGAACAGCACCGGACTTGATTGTTTCGATTATTTCTTGTCGGACGTTTACTGCGCGGGCAATTCCGAAAAATATTTCACCGAGAAATTAATTTATCTGCCGAACAGCCATATTTGCTACGAGTCTTCAACTAAATTGGAAGTTTCCGCCCTGCCCTGTCTTGAAAAAAATTTCGTGACGTTCGGGAGTTTTAATCAGTTCAGCAAAGTTACGGATTCGCTTTTGGCGGCGTGGAAAAAAATTCTGGACGCGGTACCGAACAGCCGCTTGATTCTCAAGAACAAAATTTTCAACACGGACTCCGGAAAAAATTTTGTCCGCAACAGATTGCGCGGCGCGGGCATTGACTCCGAGCGCGTGGAAATGCGCGGCTTCACTAGGGATTACATGCGCGACTACGGCGACTTGGACATTGCGCTTGACACTTTCCCCTACACGGGCGGCGTCACGACTTGCGAGGCTCTTTATATGGGCGTGCCGGTTATCAGCCTTTGCGGCGACAGACACGGGACGCGCTTTGGCTACAGCATTTTAAAAAATATCGGGCTTGAAGAACTCGTGGTTGACTCTTATGATGATTATGTCAAAATCGCGGTCGCGCTGTCTAACAAAAAAGATTTGCTTGCCAATCTGCGAAAAAATCTGCGCGGAATTATGACAAAATCTCCGCTCATGAATTCGGGAAATTATATTCGCGAAGTCGAAGCGGCGTTTATCAAAATTCTTCGCGACGCAAAATAAAAAATTTCTCCCCTTGCTGTTTGCAGGGGATTTTTTTTATCGATTGCCTGTTGTATAATTTCTAAAAAATCGGAGGCGGATATGGTGAAAAAAATTTTTTTAATCTGCTTGGCAATTTTGCTTAGCATTCAAGGCGCGGCGTCGGCAAAAAATGCGGACCCGCCTGAAGAGAAACGAACAAATATCGCGATTGAAATTACGGACACTTCGCGGCACAGTGAATTGGGCACGGCGGAAAATCTCGAAAATTTTTTGATTGAAAAACTCAGCGAGAAAAATCTTGTCAACATTCTCGACACGAAAATTTTTGACGAAGTAATTTCAGAAACCGAAGTAGCTTCAGCGGGCGAATTGATTCCCGTAGAAGATCTGATTTTGGACGAGGAAATTCCCGCCGAAAAATCATCCGTCTCAAATCTCGGCGAACTTTTGGTTTTCGACGCGGTGGAACTGCCCGCGCCTTCGGACACGCCCGAAAATTTTGAGCAAAATTTTTATAAAAATCTCGGCGCGGATTACGTTATCCGTTGCGAGGTGCTCGCACTCGGCTTGACGAAGGTTGAGGATAAAACTCTCTCGACGATTTTCGGCGCGGCGGGCACTTTGACTTCGTTAATCGGTTCGGGCTCCGGCTCCACGAACAAAACTTTGCGCCGAATCGGTACCGGCATTGGCTTGGGCGGCTTTATTCAAACGAAACGCACCGCGTTAAATACCGTCGTCAACATGCAATTTATCAGCGTGGAGACGGGTAAAATTCTTTGGCAACAACATTTCACGGGACAGGGCATAAAACATCACAACCCCGACAAAGAATATATCGACGTTTGGGAACAGGCTTATTTTGAATCCGTCGAGAAAACTGCGCAACTCATTTCAAAGCGCGTGAACAAATACGTCGACAAAGTTATCATTCAAGGCAAAAGCGATAAAGATTTTCAGCCGAAAATTTCTTCAATCGGCGCGTTAGTCGGAGGAAAACTTTTCTAAGTGAGAAAAATTTTAACGACGATAATTTTTATTTTGCTGACGAACTCGGCGGCGGCGAAGGAAAATCCGCCCGAAGTCGAAGAAGGCATTGCAAGCATTAAACAGGAAAATTTTTTGTTCAGCGCGGAGTCAAGAGTTTTCGCGGACGACGGGACGCCCGAACTTTTGCTTAAATATAAAAATATTTCTCTGGATTGGATACATCGCGACGACGCGGAGAATTTTTTCAAAGTCGAAGTCGACGAGGAAATTTTTTCGCTAATGGGCACGGGCGTCGCTTGGAACGTTGCACTAAACGCCGTCGACGGAAAAAATTTTGCCGTCCTACCGAGTGTCGGGATAAATCTTCACATGAGAATTCGTCCGCGCTTGGATTTTTATGTTCAATTTTCGGGCTTGACGCTCGGTCGGCGCGGGCATTTCTCGGATTTTGAATCGGGCATAAAATATTTTCCGCAAAAAAATTTTTCGATAAGCGCGGGTTGGCGGCAAGCAGATTTTAAACTCCGACGCGGCGGCGACAGAGAAAATTTTGTTTCAAGCGGAGTTTTCGCGGGCGTTCGCTACGATTTTTAAAAATATAAAAGCGGCTCCAATTTTTGGAACCGCTGTTTTTTTCTGATTGGCGTGCTCGGCGGGAGTCGAACCCACGCTTCAAGCTCCGGAGGCTTGCGTTCTATCCACTGGACTACGAGCACAATTTAAAGAAATTTATTTTATGCCCAAAAGTTCGCGGGTGTGTTGAGCGACTTCTTCGGGCGAGATATTTTTATTTTTCGCAACGCCGGACTCTTGCGCCGCCTTGGCAACAGCCGCCGCGACAGTCGGGGCAACGCGCCTGTCAAAAGGCGTCGTGATAACGTGTTCTTCGTTAAGTTCGTCTTCGCTGACAAGCGAGGCGATAGCATACGCCGCCGCGATTTTCATTTCCTCATTAACGTCAGTCGCCCGAACGTCAAGTGCGCCGCGGAAAATGCCGGGGAAAGCAAGCAAATTGTTTACCTGATTGGGAAAGTCACTGCGCCCCGTGCATACGACGCGAGCCCCTGCCGCCTTCGCGATATCGGGCATAATTTCGGGCACGGGATTTGCCATTGCCAAAATTATCGCGTCGCTGTTCATCATCTTAACCATTTCCGCAGTTAAAAGATTTGCCTTCGACACGCCGATAAAAACATCCGCGCCGTGAATCACGTCGATAAGCTGCCCGGCTTCTTTATCAAAATTCGTGACGGCGGCAATCTGATCTTTGTAAGGATTCATGCCCTTGCCGCGCCCTTCGTAAATCGCGCCGGTTGAGTCGCAGAGCATGACATTTTTTGCGCCTATTTTCTGAATCAGATACGTTATCGCCATACCAGCCGCGCCCGCGCCGTTGACGACAACTTTTATATCTTCAAATTTTTTCCCGACGAGTTTTAAAGCATTAATCAAGGCGGCGGCAACGACAATCGCGGTGCCGTGTTGGTCGTCGTGGAAAACGGGAATATCGACAGAATCTTTCAGCGCGTGTTCAATGTCAAAACATTCGGGGGCTTTAATGTCCTCAAGATTAATTCCGCCGAAACTCGGAGCCATGAGCTGAATTGTTCTTATAATTTCGGGGACGCTTTTTGTATCAAGACAAATGGGAATAGCGTCAACGCCGGCAAAACCTTTGAACAAAATCGCTTTGCCTTCCATGACTGGAAGTCCTGCGCCCGCGCCTATATCACCCAAGCCTAAAACCGCCGTGCCGTTCGTGACGACTGCGACCAAATTGCCGCGGTTCGTGTAGTCATAAATTTTATCGAAATCGCTTTTAATTTCCAGACAGGGCGCTGCGACGCCCGGCGTATATGCAAGCGTCAAATCTTTATTTGTCTCCAGCGGAACTTTGCTCCTCACTTCGAGTTTGCCGCGATGAGTTTTATGTAGGGCGAGTGCTTCCTTGTCGACGTTTGCCACTTAAATTCATCCTTTCAAATTTTAACTTGCTTTAATAACCGCGGCATATTATATTAAGCAGGAAAAATAATTTCAAGCCTGCGCGGCATTGAATACAATATTTTTTCAGACAGGTTTTAAAAATTTTTGAACATTGGCTTGCAAACAAAAAAATTTTCTGCTACAGTTAGGTAGCGGGTTAGGCGAAGATTTTTCGGGAGAAAAATTAATTTCGTTCTAATAATCCTCTAATTATCTTCAAATATAATTCCCGTTAATCCCATTAAAACAACATAAACGCCACAAAGCCGAAAAGATGTCCCCTCATCTGCTCGGCGGTCAAAATCCTTGCGGTGCCCACCAAGCAACCGCAAAAGGGAGGTGAGATATGACGAAATGAAATGATTTTCTAAATAAAGACAGAGACGGAAGCGCGAGCTTCCGCCTTTTTTGTTGCGATAAACTTTTTTATGAATTATAATCGGCGTAAAAAATATTAACTTGCTGACAGGAGGAATATTTTTTGGAGTTAAGAAAAAAAATCGCAATGCTTATGATTTTGGCGGCGATTCAAATTCCCTGCGCAGGTCAAGCGGCGGAAGAAGATAGGGAATTGTCAAAAATTGCGACGGAACAAAGAAGAGCCGCTGAAGAAGAACTCGGCGAAATAAATCCCGCGCTGACGGAAAGTATTTCCACCGACCCGACCAAGGAAACAGATAAAGAAATAAAAGAACGCAAGAAAAAATTAAAGCAGACGCGCAAGGAAAAGGAAAAGGCTAATGAACGCAAGCTTGAGGAGAGCAGCAGACGCAGTGATTCAAAGCCCAGGGACGAACAGACGATTATTATCGACCCAAATGAGCCGATGCCGGTTGAGCCGCCAAAAGTTGAGCCGCCAAAAGTTGAGCCGCCGCCCGAAATTTCAAAACCGCCGACAGTAACTGCGATAACTCCGACGCCCGAACCGGAGCAACAGCCTGTTAAACCAAGTATCCCCGTTCCGACGATTGAGACTGTTGCAATGCCCGATCAAAAAGTTATCTACGCGAATTTTGCCGAAGTTGCTCGCGCAGTGAAATTTATTCCGCTTTACATGCCCAGAAAATCGGGTTATGAAATCACGGAGCTTTACGCCGAGCCCGGCATTGTCGAAATTCGCTACGGGCGCAGATGGGAGCCGACAGTTTCTTTAAGTATCAGAACTCATAAGCGGGCGCAAGGCGAAGAACTTAAAGATATAAGCGGCGTCACGGGCGTTAAATGGCGCGTCGACACGACAACCGGCACGACGATTTACATTGCAAAAATTTCCGAGACTCAGCAAGTCGCGGCGTGGGCTGTGGGACATTATACTTTTTCCGCGCAGGCAGAAAATTTATCGTTCGCGGGCTTTCATTCGCTCGTTGCAGATGAACTCGTTGAACTTTCAACGCACTACTATTTAGATTTATAAAGGAGATTTTTTTATGATTAAACGCTACACCCTGCCCGAAATGGGAAAACTTTGGTCGATTGAAAACGAATGGCAGACTATTCTCGACGTTGAACTGGCCGCTTGCGATGCAATGGCGGAACTCGGAGAAATTCCCGCCGAAGCCGCAAAAAATATCCGCGCCAAGGCAAATTTCAATCTCGAACGAATTCACGAAATTGAATCCGTCACCCACCATGACATTATCGCTTTTCTGACTTGCGTCGGCGAATACGTCGGCGCGGACTCGAAATATATTCACAAGGGCTTGACTTCCAGCGACGTTAAAGACACCGCAATTTGTCTCATGATGAAAAAATCCGCCGAAATTATCCTTGACGATTTAAAAAAATTTCGCGAAGTTCTCCGCCGCCGCGCAGTAGAATTCAAGCACACGGCTTGCATAGGCAGGACACACGGCATTCACGCGGAGCCGATGACTTTCGGCTTAAAGCTTTTGCTTTGGAGCGCGGAGGTTGAGCGGGATATTGAGCGCGTCGAACACGCAAAAAAAATTGTCAGCGTCGGCAAGCTGAGCGGCGCAGTCGGCACTTATTCCAATATCGACCCGAAGATTGAGGAGCTTGTCTGCAAGAAATTGGATTTAACGCCCGTCCGCTTGGCAACGCAGGTCATTCAGCGCGATCGCCACGGCGAATATATGACGACGCTTGCGCTTGTCGCCAGCACATTGGAAAAAGTTGCGACCGAAATTCGCAACCTGCAACGCACCGATATTCGCGAGGCTGAAGAATATTTTTCGCCGGGGCAAAAGGGCTCCTCCGCAATGCCGCATAAACGCAACCCGATTAATTGCGAGCGCGTCGCGGGTATGGCGCGTCTTGTCAGAGGAAATGCACTTGCCGCTATGGAAGATATTACCCTTTGGCACGAGCGCGACATTTCGCACAGTTCGGTTGAGCGCGTCATTTTGCCCGATTCAACTATAAACGTCGATTATTGCACAAAAAAAATTACAAATATCGTCGACAAACTTCTTGTTTATCCCGACGCAATGTTGCATAATATGAACAGGACAGGCGGCTTGATTTACAGTCAGCGGCTTATGTTGGAAATCGTCAATAAGGGCGTTTTGCGCGAGGACGCTTATAAATGGGTTCAGCGCAACGCCATGAAACGTTGGATGGCGGGCGAAGATTTTCAAAGCAACGTCGCCGCCGATCCCGATATTACGAAGTATCTAAGCGCGGAGGAAATTGCCGACTGCTTTGACTACAAATTTTTCCTGCGCCATGTTGATATGATTTTTGAACG
>CAMNEX010000089.1 GCA_946536825.1 uncultured Selenomonadales bacterium
CTAAAAAATCTGCGCGGAAGAAAGCGGCGAAAAAATCTTGAGAAAAGTTCATGTAATCGGCGCGGGACTGGCGGGTTCGGAGGCGGCTTGGCAAATTGCAAAACGCGGCGTCGAAGTTATTCTGCACGAAATGCGCCCGACTAAAAAAACTCCCGCGCATAAAACCGGAAATTTCGCCGAACTCGTCTGCAGTAATTCGCTTCGGGCGGCGGGGCTGACAAATGCCGTCGGCGTTCTGAAAGAAGAAATGCGCCGCCTTGACTCAGTTATCATGTCGGCGGCGGACGCGGCAAAAATTCCTGCGGGCGGGGCTTTGGCTGTCGACCGCGCCGAGTTTGGGAAAATCGTTACCGAGAAAATTAAATCTGTCGCAAATTTCGTTGAGGAAGAAATTACCCGCCTTGACAAATTGGACGGCATTATAATTATCGCGAGCGGTCCTTTGACGGCGGGCGCACTTGCCGACGAAATTAAAAAGCTCACGGGCGGCGACGATTTTTATTTTTATGACGCGGCGGCTCCGATTGTCACGCTTGATTCAATTAATTTTGATAAGGCTTTCAAAGCCTCGCGCTACGACAAGGGCGCGGACGATTCTTACATAAATTGCCCCATGACTCGCGAAGAATATCTGACTTTCCGCGCAGAATTAATCGCCGCCGAGAAAACCAAACCGCACGATTTTGAGCGGGAAATTTTTTTTGAAGGTTGCTTGCCTGTAGAAATTTTAGCGGCTCGCGGCGAAGATACTATGCGTTTCGGAAATTTAAAACCCGTCGGCTTGACGGATCCGCGCACGGGAAAAACGCCTTATGCGGTCGTCCAACTGCGCCAAGACAACCGCGAGGCGACGCTTTATAATCTTGTCGGATTTCAAACGCATTTGACCTGGAGCGAACAACGGCGCGTTTTCAAAATGATACCGGGGCTTGAGTCGGCGGAGTTTGTTCGTTACGGCGTCATGCACAGAAACACTTACATAAATTCGCCGAAAGTTTTACTGCCGACGTTCCAATTAAAAAATTCGCCGCAAATATTTTTCGCGGGACAAATCACGGGCGTTGAAGGTTACGTCGAATCGGCAGCGGCGGGACTAATGGCGGGCGTCAACGCGGCGCGGCTCGCAAAAAATTTGGAACCGATAATTTTCCCGCCGACAACTTGCCACGGAGCCTTGGCAAATTACATAACGACGGCAGTCACGAAAAATTTTCAGCCTATGAATATAACTTTCGGACTTTTGCCGCCGCTCGAAACTCGGACGCCCAAAAAATTTCGTAAAGAAAAATTATCTGCGCGGGCGTTGGAAGCAATTAAGAATTTGGAATTAGGAATGAGGAATTGATTATGGAATTTCATTCGACAACAATAGTTGCTGTGAAAAAAGACGGCAAAGTTGCGTTGGCGGGCGACGGACAAGTCACCTTCGGCAACAGCACGGTCATGAAGTCAACCGCAAAAAAAGTTCGACGCCTTTATCACGACAAAATTATTGCGGGCTTCGCGGGCTCGGTTGCCGACGCCTTTACGCTTTTTGAAAAATTTGAGGAGAAACTCGAATCGACGCACGGACATCTTCAGCGGGCGGCGGTTGCGTTGGCTAAGGATTGGCGCACCGATAGAATTTTGCGCAGATTGGAAGCTTTGCTTTTGGTTGCGGATAAAAATATGATTTTGCTTTTATCGGGCAACGGCGAAGTCATAGAGCCCGACGGCGACGTTGCCGCGATAGGTTCGGGCGGTTTTTATGCCTTGGCGGCGGCGCGAGCTTTAATTTCTCACACCGACATGACGGCGGCGGAAATTGCTAAAGAATCGCTGTCAATCGCGGCGGACATTTGCGTTTTCACCAATCAAAATATTATCGTCGAAGAACTTTAACGGAGGAAAAATTTAATGGCTAAGGAAAAGAAAAAAGTAACTCAAGAACTCGGCTTGAACGACCAGACGCCTCGCGAGATTGTTGCGGAGTTGGATAAATTTATCGTCGGACAGGACGAGGCAAAAAAATCTGTGGCAATCGCGCTCCGCAATCGCTGGCGCAGTCACAAACTACCCGACGAAATGCGCGACGACGTTATCCCGAAAAATATTTTAATGATCGGCTCAACAGGCGTCGGCAAAACCGAAATTGCTCGGCGGCTTGCCAAACTCGTTCGGGCACCGTTCATAAAAGTTGAGGCGACGAAGTTTACCGAAGTCGGCTACGTGGGGCGCGACGTTGAATCGATTATTCGCGATTTGGTTCAAACGGCAGTGCGCATGGTTCGCAAGCAACGCACGGAAGAAGTTAAAGAAAAAGCCGCGGCAAATGCGCTGGAAAGACTTTTGGACGTGCTTGTTCCGGAGCCGAAACGTTCGCAAAATCCGCTCGGAAAACTTTTCGGCAACGCTGATTCTGAAGCTCAACCTGTCGAAGAAGACACTACCAAAAAGCCCGGTCGCGAGTTCGTTCGCAAAAGACTTTTGGCGGGCAAAATGGAAGAACAAGTTATTGAACTCGAAGTTGCCGACCACGCAAAGCCTATGGTAGGAATGTTTTCCGGCTCAAGCCTTGAAGGCATGGGCGATAATCTTCAGGACATGGTAAGTTCTTTAATGCCCAAACGCATGCGCAAGCGCAAAGTCACCGTTGCAAATGCGCGGAAGATTTTGGAGCAGGAAGAAGCAGAAAAACTTATCGACATGGAAGAAGTCTCCGAAACTGCTGTTGAACTCGCCGAACGTAGCGGAATTGTTTTTCTGGACGAGATTGACAAAGTCGCGGTCAAAGGTTCAAGCTCCGGTCCCGACGTCAGCCGCGAAGGCGTTCAGCGCGACATTCTGCCGATTGTCGAAGGCTCAACCGTCATGACGAAATACGGTCCGGTCAAAACCGATTACATTTTGTTTATTGCGGCGGGCGCGTTCCACACGGCGAAACCTTCCGACCTTATCCCCGAATTGCAGGGGCGTTTCCCCATTCGCGTCGAGTTGAAATCATTGCTCAAAGCCGACTTCGAGAAAATTTTAACCGAGCCGCAAAACGCGCTCCTTAAACAGTACAAAGCTTTGCTACAAACGGAAGGGCTTGCGTTGGATTTTCAAGCGGACGCGATAGAACACATTGCCGAGCTTGCCGAACACGTCAACGAACAGTCCGAAGACATCGGGGCGCGGCGTCTGCATACGTTGCTTGAAAAATTGTTGGAGGAAATTTCTTTTGAGGCTCCCGACATGGTCAAGGACGGCAAGACCGAAGTCGTTATCGACGCGGCTTACGTCGACGAGCGGCTTAAAGAAATTGCCAAGAATAAAGATTTGTCGCAGTTCATTTTGTAAGAAAAATTTTTTGCGTCGCTCGGAAATTTCGGGCGGCGTTTTTATTTTAAACGATAAAGATTTTTGGCGTTGGCGGTTGTGTAAGCGGCGACTTCTTCCAAAGTTTCGCCGCGGAGCTCCGCCAATTTTTTTGCAACTTCGACGACAAAGGCGGGCTCATTTCTTTTGCCGCGATACGGCACCGGCGCAAGGTAAGGCGCGTCAGTCTCGATTAAAATCATTTCTCGCGGCGCGGCTTTGACGACTTCGGGCAACTTCGCGGAATTTTTAAATGTCAAAGGTCCGTCGACGCCGATAAACCAACCCATTTTCCAAATTTCCCGCGCCGTTTCCAAACTGCCCGAATAACAATGCAATACCCCGCGCAGATTTTTTCCTTCCGACTGTAAAATTTTCAGCGTGTCGCCGTGCGCGTCGCGGTCGTGTATGCATACCGGCAAATCTAATTGCCGCGCCAAGTCGAGTTGCGCGATAAAAATTTTCTGCTGAATCAATCGCCGTTCCGAATCCTTTTCCCAATGATAATCCAACCCGATTTCGCCAATAGCGACGATTTTTTTATCGGCGGCAAGCTCGGCAAGTTTCGCGCAAGAATTTTCGTCGAAGTCGTCAATTTCTTCGGGGTGAATGCCGACGCCCCCATAAAGCTGAGAAAAATTTTCGGCAAGTTCGACAATCGCGGCGGAACTTTGCATTGTGCTACCGAAATTTATAATTTTATCTACGCCCGCAATTTTTGCCCGCTCCAAAACTTCTGCGCGGTCGCCTGAAAAATTTTCGTCCTCCAAATGACAATGCGTATCCGTGAACATTTAAATCATCGCCTCCAAAAAGCTTTTGCCTGAAGTTTTAAACTCGACAGAAAAAATTTCTGCAAGCGTCGCGGCAATATCTGCGAAAGTTTTCAGCGTGCCGAGGTTGACGCCTGCGCGAATTTTTTTGCCGTAAACAATCAGCGGAACATTTTCGCGAGTGTGGTCGGTGCCCTGCGCGGCGGGGTCGCAACCGTGGTCGGCAGTTATCATCAACAAATCGTCGTGGCGCATTTTATTTAAAAATTCGCCGAGCTCCGCGTCAAAAGTCGTCATGGCTTGCGCGTAGCCGTCAACGTTGCGGCGGTGTCCGAATTTCATATCAAAATCAACCAAATTCACAAAGCACAGCCCGCGAAAATTTTCGTCCGCCAATTTTAAAGTTTTGTTCATGCCGTCCGAATTGTCTTCGTTAATGCCGAGCGAACGATTTATCCCTTGCGCCGCGAAAATGTCTTGAATCTTGCCGACGCCGATTGTCGCTAGATTTTTTTTATTAAGCGCGTCTAAAATCGTTTCGACGGGCGGCTTCAGCGAAAAATCATGACGGCGCGGCGTCCGCTCATAATTCGGATATTTGCCGATAAACGGTCGCGCAATTATCCTCCCGACGCCGTGAACACCCTGCATAATCTCCCGCGCAGTTCTGCAGAATTTGTAAAGCTCCTCAATCGGAACAATTTTTTCATGCGCCGCGATTTGCAAAACGCTGTCCGCCGAAGTGTAAACAATTAAATTGCCCGTCGCTTCGTGCTCGCGCCCGTAATCGTGAATGACTTTCGTGCCGGAATAGGGCTTGTTGCAAAGAATTTTTCTGCCGAAACTTTTTTCAAGCGCGGCGATAATTTCGGGCGGAAAACCTTCGGGATAAGTCGGAAGCGGACGCGAAGAAATTATTCCGGCAATTTCCCAATGCCCGATTGTAGTATCCTTGCCCGCCGACGCCTCAATCACTCTGCCGAACGCGCCGAGCGGATTTTTTTCCCGCCGATAAAAATTTATCCCGTCGATATTGAACAAGCCGAGCCGCAAAAGATTGGGCACATTAAAATTTTTCGACGCCGAAATACTTTTCAACGTATTGGGATTGTCGTCGCCGAAATTTTTTGCGTCAGCCGCGCCGCCTATCCCGACGCTGTCCAAAACTATCAGAAACACGCGATTAAATTTCATATTGTCGCCCCCCAAAAAAAAATCCCGCATCTTTAGGACGCAGGAATAATTTTTTATAATTTCTCCAACTCCGCTTTGACAACTTCCGATAAATTGCCGCCCGTAAAAAGAATTCCCGCCCGAAGTCCCGCCGCTTTTGCCGACTCAATGTCGCGTTCGGCGTCGCCGATTAAAATCGCCTGCGCGGGATTAATTTTCCACTCCGCGCAAGCCTTGAGAATCAAACCGGGCTTGGGCTTGCGGCAAGCGCATTCAATGCTGAATTCTTCCACAGTGCCTTTCGGGTGATGAGGACAATAATAAAAAGCGTCGACATGCGCTCCGAGCTCCGACAAACTTTTTTGCATAAAATTATGCAGAGCGTCGACTTCCCGCGCCGTGTACAAATTTTTCGCAATGCCGCCCTGATTCGTCACGACAACGGTTAAAATCCCGCGCTCGTTGCAAAATTTTATCGCGTCGCGGGCTCCGTCAATCCACTTGAATTTTTCAATCTCCCAAAGATAGCCGACTTCCTCATTCAAAACGCCGTCTCTGTCAAAAAAAATCGCCTGAATCATTTTCCTACTCCGTGAACTTTTTAAAGACGACGCAGGCATTATGTCCGCCGAAACCAAACGAATTTGAAATTGCCGCGTTGACTTCGTGTTCTTGAAATTTGTTCGGGACGTAATTTAAATCAAGTCCTTCGTCGGGAGTTTCGTAATTAATCGTCGGGTGAACTTTGTTATTTTCAATGGATAAAACCGTCGCGACAGCCTCGACGCCGCCCGCCGCGCCGAGCATATGCCCCGTCATTGATTTTGTCGAAGAGACGGGAATTTTATAGGCGTGTTCGCCGAAAAGATTTTTAATCGCTTCGGTCTCGCCGCGGTCGTTAAATTGCGTCGAAGTGCCGTGCGCATTAATGTAATCAATATCTTCGGGTTTAAGTCCCGCGTCGTCAAGCGCGAGTTTCATACACTTTGCTTGAGTAATTCCGCCGGGCGCGGGCGTGGTTATGTGATAGGCGTCGTCATTTCTGCCGTAGCCGACAATCTCCGCGTAAATTTTCGCACCGCGTGCTTTAGCATGATCCAATTCCTCAAGCAGAATAATTCCCGCGCCTTCGCCCATTACAAAGCCGCTACGATTTTTATCAAACGGTCGCGAGGCATGAGCGGGATCGTCGTTATGGTCGGCGCAAAGTGCTTTCATTGCCGCAAAACCTGCAACGCCCGCCGGAGAAATCGCCGCCTCGGTGCCGCCCGCAAACATTATATCCGCGTCGCCGCGCTGAATTAAATGGAAGGCGTCGCCAATCGCGTTTGTGCCCGACGCGCAAGCCGTTACTGTGCATTCGCAAGGTCCGCGCAATTTGAAGGCAATAGCGACGTTGCCGGCCGCCATGTTCGTAATCGCCATCGGGATAAAGAACGGGCTGATTCGTGACGCACCCTTGGTAAAGACCTTTTCGTATTGATTGTGAAGAGTCTCCATGCCGCCTATACCCGTTCCAATGAAAACGCCTGCGCGGTCGCCGTCAATTTTTTCAACGTCAAGCTTTGAATCCTCTATTGCGAATTTCGCCGCCGCCAATGCAAATTGCGTAAATCTGTCCATGCGCTTAATTTCTTTTTTGTCAATGAATCGGGCGGGGTCAAAGTCAGTAACTTCGCCGGCAATTTGCGCACTCAAATCCGACGCGTCAAAGCGAGTAATTTTTCCTATTCCGTTTTCGCCCGCAAGTAGCGCGTTCCAAAAATTTTCCTTGCCCGTGCCAATCGGCGTTATCGCTCCCAAGCCCGTAACGACTACTCTTTTTCTCTCAAACAAAATTTTCAGCTCCCATTTAAAATTTTTATTAAAAGTCTTAAAGATTTTAATCTTTTTTAATCGGCGCGTCGAGATTCCGTTCAAAATTTTTATCGCGGAACTATGCTTTAATGTAGCCGCTAAATAAAAATTGCGTTCTTGTGATAAATTTTTTTGTATGTATAATAGCGTCGAAAAAAGAAAGGCGGTAATAACATGAAGATTGAAATTTGGTCAGATTATGCTTGTCCGTTTTGCTACATTGGAGAAAAAAGATTGCAACGCGCCCTTGCCGAACTCGGCGACGAGAATATTGCGATTGAATTTAAAAATTTTGAGCTCGACCCCTACGCCGATAAAAAAGTCATTTCCTCAACGCCGGAGCGTTTTGCGATTAAATACGGCTTGAGCTTGTCGGCGGCTGAAAAAAGAATCGAACAAATTTCTTTAATGGGCAGGCGCGAAGGCATTGACTTTAAATATTCGTCGACGCGCTACACAAATACTTTCGATGCCCTTCGCCTGACAAAACTTGCGCAGGCAAAAGGTCACGACGAAATTATAACAAAATTATTCGACGCTTACTTCACGAAAAATCTTGAGTTGAGCGATCACGAAGTTTTAAAAAAAATCGCTGCGGAGTGCGGACTCGACGCTAAA
>CAMNEX010000090.1 GCA_946536825.1 uncultured Selenomonadales bacterium
TCCTTGCGTAAAAAATTAGCTGACAAAGAAAAAAATATTTGCGCCGACATTGAATTCCTGCAGAGTCAGAAGGTTGAACTTATATTTCTGCAAGTCAAACGCCAAATTAAAAATGAAAAACTGGACATATCGTCCGGCTCTGTTTTGCCTTTATTGCAAGCTTTGCGCTCTAGTCAGACATTTTCTGACGATACAAACTCCGAAGAAAAAATCGTGACGCAAGTTAACGTTTCTTTTGTCAACACGCCTAAAATCATTGAAAATGGAAGGAACATAGATGAACACTGATGAAATTTTTGAAAACCGCCGCGCTATCGCTAAAAAAATTTGTCAAGTCATTCGCAAAAACGGTGGGCAGTTGATAAACGCCAAATTTTTTCTCGAACGACCGTATTGCGATGACTCTCACTCTTACAAATTCAGCTCGGCAAACTTTTTGCGTCTGCTTGCCGCAGATAATGATGCTATTTGCAAATGCAACCCCTGGTTTTCCGCCGACGAAACGTCTATAATAACTTACTGTATTATTCTTGTTTGTCGGCAGGAATTTTGAGAGCGTCCATAGCTTGTTTTGCGGTTAGATTCAACGTTTCCATCAAGTTGCGGACACTTTCAATTAAACTGGGCTTTCGCGGCGATTTTTCGGTAAAAAATTTATCGTTGAAAAAATTTTCCGCTTCGCTTATAATTTTATTGTAAGACAAAATAAATGCCCTGCGTTTGCGAGGCGAAGTGTTGTAATTTTTGATTCAGAGGAGGATTTTCATGTTAAACAAGGAAGGAATTATAACCCGTAACGAATTAAACCTCATCTTGCTTGTCGACAATTCTTATTCAATGAATGGCACGCGCATAAATCAAGTTAATCAGGCGATCCCTGTTCTGAAAGATAATTTGATTCAGGTCGCCGACGAGAATGACGTTGATTTAAAAATCCGCGTTATTGCTTTCAGCGACGAGGCAATTTGGAAAATCGGCACGATTGAACGCGGCGAAGACATCGGCTCTGTCGTCTGGGAAGCTTTAGACGTTATCGGAGAGACCTCCACGGCTACAGCAATCCGCGAGGCAAATAAAGCTCTCAAGAAAAAAAATCTCGGCTCCCAAGCTCTGCGCCCAGTCGTCGTGCTCATAACCGACGGGAATTGCACCGAGCAACCTTCGGAATATCTTGCCGCAATTGAGGAAATGAAAAAGCGTCTTGCCGGGAACAGTGGAAAAGAAAAAGTCACGCGAGTTGCAATCGGCGTTGAAGATTACAATCGCGACGAGCTTGTCGAATTTGCTTCCGAAGGTTTCATTATGGATCAGAAACAGCCGCTGGTTTTCGCAGTGGACGAACCCGAAAAGTTGAGCAAGATTATAAATTGGGTTACGGTTACTTCTATCCTCTCCAGTATAACCGACAACGGCGATGATATTCCTGTACTCGATGAGCCCGACGAAGACGATTGGATAAAATGAATTTAGAGGATTTATATCGTTGTTTGCCTCAGCTTTTCGAGCCGAATCTGAATTGGAAAATTTTCTTGGCAAGCAAACGCGGCAGAAGTCATGTTGCAACGGGGAAAGTTTGTCAGGATTATTGCGTTGCGGAAAAAATAACAGAGGAAATTTTTGTTACGGCCGTAGCCGACGGACACGGCGGAGACGATTACGTTAAAAGTGACGTCGGCGCAAAGGAAGCGTGCAATTCGGTTATCGAGTTGGCTAAAAAATATTCGAGACGGGACAACATAAATTTTTTGAACAAATGGCGCTCGCCCGAATTCAAGACGGAGCTTTTTGAGAGTTGGCAAGCCGCCGTATTGAAAGATTATCTCGCAGAAAATCCCGACACCCGGGAAACCGACGCAAAAATAATTCGTAAGTACGGCACAACGTTATTGTTTTGCGTCGTGACAAAAAGCCATATCATCCTCGGACAAATTGGCGACGGCGCAATTTTACTTTTCAACGACCAAAATCAATCGCAACTTTTCAAACGCCACAATCCGAAGTTCGATTCCAAAACCTCTTCGCTTGCTTCGAGTCGCGGGCTTTACTCTTTGATTGTCGATTCTTACAGGCGCGTTAATTTCAGATTCAATAAAATTCTTCTCTCAACGGACGGCATTTATGACAAATTGGACAGAGGAAATTCTTTCGCCCTCTATGCAAACGAACTCGCCGAACGGGTGCGAACCTGCCGCGTTGAAGAAATTGCGCCTTTCAGCGTGGCGGGTATTGAGGTTTCGGAAAAATCTTCCGACGACTGCACGGTTGCAATAATCGTTTCACCGCCAACCAAAGAAAAAAATTCCGTGCTCCTTCAAGCCGAAGTAAAAGATTTGGACGAGCTGACATTTGAACGGGCATACAATCGTTTGGAGATTTACTCGGCAATCAAAGGTGGCGTGCCGATTGAGTTGCATATAAGCAAATATCTTTACGATGAAAATTATTTCTTGGACGAGCTTGGCGACAAAATAAAATTGCTCAAGCCCGCGCCGAGACAATTTCGCAACAATATGAATGCCTTCCACGTGCCCGAAGGACTTTTTAGAGTGCGCGAGCTTATTGAACACGGCGAGCATTTGGAGAAAAAATATATTCTGACGGACGACGAGGAGCCACCGCGTTTTTCAAACGGATTTTGGCTGAACTTTTACGAGACGATTCTTGAGCTTAAAAATTTTTTCGCCGACAAGAATTATTTTGCGGAAGAAAATTTTTTCAATACGATGATGATCTCTGCGCGCGGAGAAATTTTTTTATTTGCGGACTGTTTGTCGAAGGCTCTTTTCAATGCCGCTTCAAGTCGGAAAAATTTCGAGACCTTTGAAAGTTACTTCAGCTTTGCGGGAAAAATTAAATGTGGAGAAAAAATTTTGCCGCTGTTTAAATCTCCAAGGTATTCGCCGGGGCAAATCGTTCCCGAACTCCATACCGACGCGGGAGAAAATTTTTGCAGAGTCGTTTACAATCCCAAGGCAAAAGCTTACGGCCTGCAAAATCTCTCAAAAAAAATCTGGCTTGTTCAAGATAAAAAGGTAAAGCCGAATCAATACCTTATGCTCAAGGGCGACAAGGCTTTTGAGTTGCCCGAAGGCATAAGATACGAGATCGAATTATTTGCAAAGGGGTGACGCGCTGTGAAAAAAGGCGATTCGATAATCGGCAAAAACGGTGTGCGTTATACAATCATTGAAGCCGTCGGCAAGGGCGGACAGGCAAAAGTTTGGAAAGTGCGCGACGAAACTTCAAAAAAACTTTACGCTTGCAAAGACTACAGAAAAAATTCTCAAAATGTCCGCGAGAATATTGAATCCTTGATTAAAATCGGCGCGATAAAAGACCGCAACGGAAATGTCCTTGACAGCGTCGTTATGCCGATAACGATCGTTGACGGGCAAGGCGAATCCTTCGGCTATATCATGGAGCTTGTCGACCTTAAGGATTACACGACCTTGACCAAAGCTTGGAGCAAACCTGGAAAATATCCCACGCCCTCGGCTATTTGCAATATCGTAAAAAATTTCGCTCTCTTCTTCGAGCGATTGCATATCGGTCATGGATTTTGCTACAAAGACGTTAACGAGGGAAATATTTTCTTCAACCCCAAAAGCGGCGAGATAAAAATTATAGACAACGATAATATCGGCTTGGCAAGCAAACAGACGATAAAGGGTACGCCGTATTATATGGCTCCCGAAGTCGTCTTGGGCAAAAATCCAAATGCCGACTCCGATAAATTTTCTTTCGCGGTGTTCATGTATAGACTTCTTACTGGCAGTTATCCTTTCGCGGGACCTTACACCGAAAATTATTGTTTGAAGCACGACGTTTTAATTAATGATCCCGAAACTGCCAAAGAAATTTTCGGCAGGAATCCCGTTTTCGTCTGGAACCCGACCGACAAAAGGAATTGCATAGAAAAATTCAACGATCCTCAACATAGAGGACAGACCGCCTGTTGGAAAAGATTGCCGCAGGTTGTCAAGGATTTGTTCTTGAAAACTTTTGTGACGAATTTGTCCGAAGCAAGAGCCGCCGAACGAACGAGCGATGTTGCTTGGCGGAATGTCTTCGAGTCGTTGGAGAAAAATTTAATCGAGTGTCCTCATTGCAAGACAAAAACTTTTTCCGAACTCAACAGGTGCTTTGAATGCGAAAAGCCCTTGCCCCAAAAAATTCGCGGAGTAACTTTTCTCGTTTTGAGTGCCGGCGAAAATAAAAAACAAATGTCCCTTGCCGTCGGAGCCAAAGTTCGCGGAGATAAAATTTCCAAAAATCTTCCGAGCAACGACTTAATACAGATTATGTACAGCGAGCGCACAAAAAAAATTGGCGCAAGAAATCTCAGCCAAAATGTCTGGACGATAAAAAAAGCGGACGGCACAACTTTAACTTGCGAACCGAATAAAATTATCACCCTCGAAGCGGATACGCGAATCGCCATAATTCCGAAGGTCGCTCAACTCAACGTCATTGCTCTCACTTAAAAGGAGGTATTTTTATGGACAGTTTCACGCTGTACAGAACTTATTTCAACAAGCGCAAAATACAAAGATTCCGCCCCGAAGAAGATCAGCGGCAGATAAAAGAAGATCAGCGGCAGATAAAAGAAGTCATCGACGCCGTTTTTAAGGAATTGAATTCGCCGCCCTTCGAGCTGAAAAATTCTTCGTTCATCGTGGAGACAGCCAACATTATCAGAAGCATTGAAAATTATCTGAGACAATTTTGGAAGGACAAACCCGTTGCCATAATCGACGCAGTTGGCGTTATCGGCGGCGTTAAGAACTGTTTCCGCATTCCAAATTATAAATTTCTTGCCGATACCAAAATGATTTCTACCTACGGGAAAAATTTTTTTGACGACGCTCACTATCAAAGTGAACCCCAATTTATCGAGCAGATTAAGCAGGATTTAAATGATATACAATCTTTCCTTCAAGCTCAGAGCAACATGCCCGAACCGGAAAATTTTACGGTTGCTGTCGAATCTCCGGCATCGTCAGTTAAAATTCTCCAATCGCCGCCGACCGCGCCGCCCGTCTCCATACCCGCGAAACCTTCAAGCTTGCAAGACTTCAGAGCAAGACCGACCGCGTCGCCCGCTCAAAGTCCCGCGAAACCTTCAGGCTTGCAAGACTTCAGAGCAAGACCGACCGCGTCGCCCGCTCAAAGTCCCGCGAAACCTTCAGGCTTGCAAGACTTCGGCGCAAGATCGACCGCGCCGCCCGCTCAAAGTCCCGCAAAGTCGTCGGTTATGCAAGATTATGAGGAAACGACAAAAGCCAAAATCGAATTTCAAAAATATATCGCCGCAACCGAAGCGGATCGTACCGAACAATTAAAAATGCGCCGTGAGGGCAATACGTCCAAAATTAAGGCTTGGCATGAGGAACAGGCTCGGCTTATGCAGTCCGTCAAAGAATTGCAATCCCCCGCACAGAAACTTTTGGAAAGCTTTATGAATTTTTCCAACAACTTGACGGAAAATTATATTGTGCAATTCGCCAAAACTCAGATTGAACTGTTCAACTTAATTACGGATAATTATACCTGGCATGCGTCGCGGGCAGAAACTTCCCGGAACAAAGATTACTATAAGGCGGTCGACAATTACAGAGAATATCTCGATATGATAATCGACGCGCTTGCCGACTTCGGGATAGAAGAAATTTCCGACGAACGCGGGACACGTTTTAACGGCAAACTTCACGACGTTAAGAACACGAAAAATTTTTATCCTCAGACGGCGACAATAAAAAAGAATTTGCGTCCCGGCTTCCGATACGGCGAATTGATTTTGCAAAAGGAAGAAGTCGAAGTTTAAACTTGGCGGAGGTTTGATTATGAAACTCGGAATAGATTTCGGCACTAGCTTTTCACTCGGCGCGACGGTTTATCTGGGCACGAAAACAATTTTGTTGCCGGGCGGGACATACGGTATTCCCTCGGTTTTTTATTACGACGATTGGTCAGATGTCCTTATCGGCGAGGAGGCAGAAAAGGAAGGGCAAGGAAATCAAGCCAAAAATTTAAAGCGCGAAATAAAATTGGAACTCACGTCGAGCTTCAGTGCGGACGGAAAAAAATTTTCGGCAAAAGAAATTGTCGGATATATTTTGAGCTACGTCAAAGATGTTTCGTTACAAATTGCCGGCGAAAAAAATATAAGAGAGCCGCTGGAAGGCGTGGTAATTTCTGTGCCGGCGGCGTTCACGACCAATGAAAAAGAAATTATCCGAGCAGCGGCAGAACTCCCGACTTCGCGCGGCGGCCCCGGCTTGAAGGTTTTAGGCTTCATAAAGGAGCCGGTAGCGGCGGCGTTGTCTTATTTCAGCACGCCGCTTGTTGACGATACAAAAATTTTGGTTTATGACTTGGGCGGCGGCACTTGCGACATTGCGATTGTTAAATCAGATTCGCGCGTTGCCGAAAAATATACCGTCATTGATTCAGACATGTTGCGTATCGGCGGAAAGAATTGGGACGAAAGACTTCAAGCCTACATAACCAAAGAGCTGGAGAAAAAAGCAGGCATCACCGTTTACGGCAACCCCGCCTATACCGAGAAGATAAAGCGTGTCGCCATTGAGGTTAAAGAGGATTTCAGCAAAAAGAGGCCGAACAGTTCTTATCGTGACAAAGTTAAAGCGCGAGTCGATATTAACGGACAGAATTACGGCATTGAGATTACAGAGAAAATTTTTGATGAGCTGACGCTTGAGCTCCTTAACAAAACAATCACGATGACGAAGAATTTGCTTCAAAGAAACGGCGGGACGATAGACAAATTTATTTGCGTGGGCGGCAGTTCAAATATGCCGCAAGTCATTAAGGGCTTGAAGCGTTCTTTTCCAAATAGAGAAATACAAGTTTACGAGCCGGAAAAGGCGGTTGCATACGGCGCGGCGATTTATGCTCAGTTCTGCAAAGAAAGAGGAGTCGGGACAAGCGTTTTATCTGACATTGCGCCCTACTCCTACGGCATTCGCACTTGTGAAGATTACGATAAAAATCCCGATCGAGAAATTGTTGTAAATCTGATTTTCAAAGGAAACCGCTTGCCGAAAGAATCTCGCCACGGATTTTTGACTGTCAGCGACGGGCAAACCTCTGTAAGATTTCCGGTTTATGAATCGACTTTGGCGAAAGAAAATTGCGAGCTTTATGAAGTCGGCGATTACATTATGGAGATTGAATTACCGTTGCCGCATCGCCCGCCGAAAAATACAAAGATTGAAGTTACCATGACGCTCAACGCCGACGGACTTATTGAGGCGGTTGCCGACGACGGCAAAGGACACATTATCAGAGGCAACAAGCATTTGAATTTTTAAGATGGCGCAATTTGCCCCATGATTTTCCGCCGGTTTTCATCGTCCACAGCTTTTATCGTCGCGCACGCCTCAGCGGCTTGTGGGACAAAATTCTCCAACACCTCGTTAAGCTGACGCGCCGAAGAGCAGGCTTAAGCGAAGAACCGACCCA
>CAMNEX010000091.1 GCA_946536825.1 uncultured Selenomonadales bacterium
ATGGCGGTCGACGCGAACGTTTTAATTTTTGAACACTTCAAGGAAGAATTCCGCCTGGGTAAATCAATTCGCTTGGCAATGGACGCGGGCTTTAAACGCGCCTTCACGACGATTTTTGACTCGAACATAACAACGATAATCGCGGCGGGAGTTTTGTTTTTATTCGGCACGGGCACAATTCGCGGCTTCGCGATAACACTGGGCTTGGGCGTCCTTTTGAGTATGTTCACCGCGATAACTTTAACGCAATTCATGCTGAAACTTTTGGTCAACGCGAAACTTTTTGAAAGTCCTTCGGCTTATGGCGCGAATGGTTTTGTTTTATTCGACCCCGCTGTTGACGGAAAGGCGGTGAAGAAATAATGCCGAGTTTTGACATTGCCGGACGCGGCAAAAAATGGTTTATAATTTCTTTGCTCGTGATTGTTCCCGGCTTAATTTCCATGGTAACTCGCGGCTTTAATTTCGGAATTGACTTCACGGGCGGCACGATTATCGATTTAAAATTTTCTCAACCCGTCGCAATCGCGCAGATTCGCGAGACTTTAAAACCTTATGGGCTTGACGGCGCGACAATTCAGCTTTCGGGCGAAAGTTCGGACGTTGAAACTTCAACTGATGTCATGATTCGCACAATCGATTTGGAAGAAGTTCAGCGCAAAGAGGTTATGTCGTCGATTCGCGAAAAGGTCGGCGGCTACGAAGTCATGCGCGAAGAAAAAGTCGGCGCGACTATCGGCGGCGAATTGATTTTAAACGCGGTAATGGCTCTTGTAATTTCTTGGGTGCTGATAATTTTATATGTCGCCTATCGCTTTGAATTTCGATTCGGTATCGCGGCGGTTTTGGCTCTCGTCCATGATATTTTAGTCGTCCTGGCATTTTTCTCGTTCACTCAGCGGCAAGTCGATTCGTCATTTGTGGCGGCATTGCTGACGGTCGTCGGCTACTCGATTAACGATACGATTGTTATTTTTGACAGGATACGCGAAAATTTAAAATTGCACTTCCGCCGCGGCGGAAACGTCGTTGAGCTTGTCAATCGCTCGATTTATCAAACTTTGACGCGCTCGCTTTATACTGTGTTCACGTGTTTATTTACAACTTTCGCGCTGTTTTTCTTCGGTGGCGAAACTACCAAAGATTTTGCGTTCGCGCTGATTGTCGGATTTTTCAGCGGTTGTTACTCGTCAATTTTTATCGCCGGTCCTTTGTGGCTTGAGCTTAGGAAATTCGGAAACAAAAAAAGCATTTGATTTACTTTGCAATAAAAAAACCGCCGGATAAAAATCTGCGCGGGCTTTTTTATTCTAAGCGTTCAATTCGCCGAAAATTTTCAGAGCGCGTTTAACAACGTCGTCAATGTCGTAGTAGCGATACTCCGCGAGCCGTCCGACCGCCGTGATATTTTTAAATCGCGCAAGTTCAGCGGAATATTTTTCATAAGCCGCCCGCGCCGCGTCGGTGAACAGCGGATAATACGGTTCATTTTTCCCCGCGACGTATTCTTGAGGATATTCCTTTAAAATCGTCGTGCGCGACGACTTCACGGGGTGAATCTGCTTAAATTCTGTTATGCGCGTGAAAGCGTAATTGTTCGGATAATTGACGACCGGAGCCGATTGAAAATTTTCCGCGTCGATTTTCTCGAATTTCATCTTGATACTACGATAAGGGAGCTCGCCGAATTTTTTATCAAAAAGTTCGTCAAGCTGACCGGTGTAAATCAATCGCCCGTCAAACTTTTTATCGAACAAAAAAATTTCCTCGCCGCGCAGATTCATGACTTCGCGGAAATCGGTATTGAGCAGGAGCTTGATATTTTTATGGTTGAGCATATTTTTAACAAGCTTTGTGTAGCCCAATCGCGGCATTGCCTGAAATTTATCGCCGAAATAATTATCGTTGCGCCCGATTAGAACCGGAACGCGAGCCGTAACCGCGCCGGAAATTTTATCGGGCGAAAGTCCCCATTGCTTTTCGGAGTAATGCAGGAAAATTTTTTCATAGACAAAATCAGCCAGAAATTGCAAATCGGAATCGGCAAATTTTTTCAGCTCCAGAATCGGAACTTTTTTCCCGTACTCAAAATTTTTAAGCAGAGCCGCCTCCAACTTGTCGGCTAAACTTGTCGGGAAAACTTCGCGCAAGGTATTAAAGTTAAATGGGAGCGGAACGGGCTTGCCGTCGACAATCGCCTTGACTCTGTGAAAATAAAGTTGCCACTCCGTGAAGCGCGAAAGATATTCCCAAACCTGCGCGTCGTCGGTGTGGAAAAGGTGCGGTCCGTATTTGTGAATTAAAATGCCGTTCGCGTCGACCTCGTCATAACAATTTCCCGCGACGTGTTGCCGACGTTCAATCAGCAAAATTTTTTTACCGCTCTTTGCAAAGCGTTCCGCCAAAACCGCGCCCGCCATGCCCGCGCCGATTATTATAATGTCAAACATTCAATCCGCCTCCTCGTTCAAAGTTTCGATTAAAAAGCTGACTGGTCTGAAGCCGTCATTGCAGGAAAGGAGCGCGGAGCGGGGATTTTTCATCCAACCCGAATAAAAATTTTCCGCGCCGTGCGACAACGCCAAAATAAATGGCGACAACGTCTCCCACGCGCTTAGACAAAAATTTTCGGGGCGTTGCCAACCGTTTGCGATAAAAATTTGTCCCTCTTCCATGTCGCAAGCATTTTCAATCGGATTTTCATAGCGGGCAATCAAATCGTCGTAGTGCGCCTTCCTAACCACCGTGATTTTAATTTTTTTCATTTGAACAATCACACCCCAACAAAATAAAATGGACTCCCTGAACGGGAGCCTAGCTATGCGGTTTTAACGTCGCGGAGGATTTCATGTGCCGATCAAGGGTAGAAAGTCCGCGATATACAGTTCCAATATCGATCGCTTCGCCGCGACTTGCAACGTAGCGTTCAAGTTTTCGTTTCACTCGCTGGAGCGCATTGTCGATTGACTTCACGTGGCGATCTAAACTCTGGGCGATTTCCTGATAAGATTTTCCGTCAAGATAAGCCATTAAAACTTGCCATTCCAATTCGCTGAGAATTTCCGACATTTTCTTTTCTATCGCTAAGAATTCTTCGCGGCTGATTATCAAATCTTCGGGGTCGGAAACTTTCACGCTACTTATAACGTCAAGCAATGTTCGTTCGGAGTCTTCGTCATAAATCGGTTTATTCAGTGAAACATAAGAATTTAACGGAATATGTTTTTGGCGCGTCGCGGTTTTTATCGCCGTGATAATTTGGCGCGTGACGCACAATTCCGCGAAGGCATGAAAACTTGCCAGCTTGTCGCTTTTAAAATCGCGCACCGCCTTATAAAAACCAATCATGCCCTCTTGAATTATGTCTTCGCGGTCTGCGCCGATTAGAAAATATGAACGCGCCTTCGCCCGAACAAAACTTCTGTAGCGGTGAATCAGATAATCAAGCGCGGAAGTATTGTTTTTCTCTTTTATCTCGACGATTAATTCTTCGTCGGTGAGCGTTTCATATTTCGCGTATTCATCGGCGATTTCGGGTTCAAAAGAATTTTCAACGTTCGATTTCATTTCACGCCCTCCAATTTTTACGCGCTGATTATACTTCACAGCCTATTTTTAGTCAAATTTTTTCAGCGGCGAAGTAGGGATTATTGCCTAACAGGTAGAATAAAAAATTTTTTACAGAAAACGAACGAGAAATAAATCAGCACAGAAAAAAATTTAGCCCCTCCGAAGTGGGAGGGACTTTTTTTATTTTGAATTGCATTTCAGCCGCGAAAGTGCTGAACCCAATAATGTTTATATTTTGAATCCGGATTGTAGTAATAAGCCACGCCGAGTTCCTTGAAATTTTTGCTTAAAATATTTTCTCGGTGAGTTTTTGAATTCATCCACGCTTCAACGACTTGTTCGGGCGAAGTCTGTCCGCCCGCTAAATTTTCTCCGATAATGTGACCGATTTGCGGCATTGCCGTAAAACATTTTGAGCCGTCGGGGCGCGTGTGAGAAAATTTTATCGGCAATTCCTTTGCTCGAACATACGCGCTTGCTGACAAGTCTTTTGCGAATTTCAAGGGCGGCTCGCCGATTCTTGCGCGTTCCAAATTTACCAGTCGCAAAACTTCTCGCGGAAATTTATCGGGATTTTCTTGGCGTTCCCAACGCGCCGTTTGTGCCGCCGAAACACTTGCAATATTTATCGCCGCGACTAAAAAAATTATCGCGACACTCATTAAAACTTTTCTCATTGCCAATCACCCGCCTTTAATTAAACCAAGTCATGACTTCCTGAGCCGCGCCGCGCAGGCAGAATAAAATCGTTCTGTCGCCCGGCAAAAGTATCGTGTTGCCGTTGGGAATGGCGGCTTTATTTTTTCTCACGTAAGCGCACACCAAACAAGATTTCGGGAGTTTCACGTCCATTAATTTTTTCCCTGCAACTTTCGCGCCGCTCTGAACGATGACTTCAACCGCCTCCGCACGCGCCCCTTCCAAAATCGATACGCTCACCACGCCGCCGCGCCTGACGAAGGCAAGGACTTCGCTCGCCGATAAAAGCCGCGCAGATATTACCACGTCGACGCCGACTTTTTCTATCAAGTCCGCATATTCCGTCCGATAAACTCTGACGACGGTTTTTTTTGCTCCGAGATTTTTTGCTATCAGAGCCATCATTAAATTTAATTTATCGTCCTCCGTCAAGCAAACAACCACGTCCGCCGAAGCAATTCCCTCCTGTGCGAGTAAATCGACGTTGGTGCCGTCGCCGTAAATTGCTATGCTGTCGCCCGTCAAAAGTTGCGCCATTTCCTCGCATCGTTCCTTGTCCTTTTCAATGACTTTGACATTTACGCCCGCTTTTATCAGCATAACAGACAACGTCCGCGCGATTCTGCCCGCGCCGATTATCATAACCCGCGCCAATTTCCGCGAATTTCTTTGAACAAAATTTGTGCTGAACTTTTCTATCGCGTCGGGGAAGCCGATAAAATAGGCGTTGTCGTGAACTTGCAAAGAATCGTCGCCGTGCGGAATTATCATTTGATGATCTCTGAAAATCAGCCCCGCCAAAACTCCTTCCGGCAGTCTCAACTTTTTAAACGGAATGTCGAGATATTCGCTGTCTTTTCTGATTTTAACTTCAAACAGCCGAATTTTTCCGCCCGCGAATTCGTCAACGTCCAATGCGGCGGGCGTCATTAAAATCCGATAAATTTCGTGCGCCGCTATCATTTCCGGATTCAGCATTAAATCTATATCGAAATTTTTCTTAAGATAATCCTTCGCCTCGCTGATAAATTGCATGTCGCGGATTCGGGCGATTGTGTGTTTAATACCGTGTTTTTTGGCGAGAATGCAGGCGACCATGTTGACTTCGTCAATCGCCGTCACAGCGATAAAAACGTCCGCGCCGTTTACGTCGGGGTCGTCCATTGTTATCGGGCTCGCGCCGTTCGCCGTTATCGTCAACACGTCCAGATTATTTTTTATTGCGGTCAGCTGACTTTCTTCGCGGTCGATAACCGTAACTTCCATTTGTTCATTGCTCAAAAGTTCGGCGATTGTGTAACCGAGCTTGCCCGCGCCGACAATTACCACACGCATTTAAATTCCTCATTCCTGATTGCTTTTACAAACTCCGCAACGAGTGCAACCTTTGAAGCAGGGCGGCGTTGATTTTAAATCCTTCGCCCGATTAAATTCGTCGACAAGATATTTTTTCGTGAAACCTTGATCCAAAAAATCCCACGGCAAATTTTCTTCAAAACTTTTCCCGCGCAGATAAAAATTTTCGTCTAGTTCCGCCGCCTTGAAATTTTTCCGAAATTCCTGCGCCGTCTCCGATTGCAAAATTATTTCCGAAATTTTCCTGTCGCCGCGTGAAAGTATCGCTTGTATTTCCGCCGATTTTACCGACTCCGAAATTATTTCGACGCCGCGCATTGATTTTAATTCTCCGCGCAGAATTTTTAAAGCCGCGTCGAGATATTTTTTTTCGGCAAAGGGAGCCCACTGAAACGGCGTGAACGGCTTGGGCACGAACGGATTAACGCTCAGCGTCAACCGCCCTTGTCCGCAGAATTTTTTTATCCGCGCAGATAACTTTGCAATTTCTTCCACGTCGTCGAGTTCTTCAAATGGCAAACCTATCATAAAATACAATCGGAAATTTTTTATGCCCGCCTTAAGCCCCAGTTCAATCGCCGTGAAAATATTTTCTTCGGTTATGCCTTTGTTAATGACGCGGCGCATTTTCTCCGAACCGACTTCGGGCGCGATTGTCAAAGTTTTCAAGCCGCTCGCCGCAAGCGATTTTACAAGCTCAAAAGTCACGGAATCTGCGCGGAAGGAAGCAACCGACATATGGAGCTTTTCGCTGAGGATAAATTTGCAAAGTTCGTCAATCTGCGGATAATCGGAAATTGCCGCGCCCATGAGCCCGATTTTTTTCCCGAAAATCTTCGCGGAGGAAATTTCTTTTTCCAAAACGTCAAGCGAACGATTGCGCGGATTTCTGAAACAATAGCCCGCCATGCAAAAGCGGCAATGACGCCCGCAACCTCGCGCCGTCTCAATTAAGTACATGTTAAATTCGGCGTCGTCGGTTAAAATCGTCGTGTGGGCGGGGTGAGCGTCTAAATTTTTGACGAATTGCCGAGAAACTTTTTTAGGGAAGGCAGGGACGTAAACTCCCGCGAGTCGCGAAAATTTTTCTAAACGTTCGCGGCGCGGGAGATTTTCAGTTGAAATAATTGCGTCGATGAGCGGCGGCAAAATTACTTCGCCCTCGCCGATAATAAAGGCGTCGAAAATTTCGGAGAGCGGAGCGGGATTGAACGTCGCGCAAGGACCGCCGGCAATTATTATCGGATCAAAATCTGTTCGTTCGCGGGCGCGGAGATTTATTTTTCCTGCGCGGAGCATTTTCACGACGTTAAAATAATCGGGCTCGAAACTCACCGCGAAGCCGACGACTTGAAATT
>CAMNEX010000092.1 GCA_946536825.1 uncultured Selenomonadales bacterium
CGATTGACAAAGAAAATTTCTGCAAAGTTTTGCTCAACGGCAACGGCACGCCCGCTGTCGGAGCCTTCCCCGCAAATTTGACCTTCGGCGGAGATAAAGTTCAAGCGGTGTCCTACGACCTTGACGGCGCGAAAAATCTTTTGACTGCGGCGGGTTGGCTCGATTCCGACGGCGACGGCTACGTTGACAAGGACGGCAAAAATCTTGAGCTGAATTACCTAACCTACACTTCACGACAAGAACTTCCTTTGCTTGCCGAAGCCGCGCAGGCGAATTTGAAAAAAATCGGCGTCAAACTTAACGTCAACGCCACCGACAATTACAAAACTTTTCTCAAGAACGGCGAATACGATATTTTCAGCAAAGCTATCGTGACGGCTCCGACCGGCGATCCGGAATATTATTTTACAAGTCACATTGTCCCCGGCGCGGTCGATAACGCGGGCTTTTACGACAGCGCGGCTATCGCGGAGCTTGAAAACGAATTGCACAATACTTTTGGCGCGGAAAAGCGTTCCGAGCTTGCAATAAAAATGTCTCAACAAGTTTTGGACGATTGCGCTTTGTTTTACGCCTCGCATTTGCGCATGTCCTTTGTCATGAAACCCAATGTCGAAGGCTTTAAGGCGCACCCGTCCGATTATTACGAGATAACCGCGGAGCTTGACAAGAATTGAGGAAATTTATTGCGGCGATTTATTTTTGCTGTGCATTGGCGGTAATAATTTTAGCTCTGATATTTTTATCGCGGTCGAGTTTTATTTTATTCCCCGACGCCGATTTTGTACTTGAATTGCACGAATTTGCATCGATATGGCTTGCGTGGGCGTTTTTGCCAATGACGGCGGCGACATTTTTATTTCGTAAAATCTGCGGGCGGCGCGGCAAATTAATTTTCTTGCCGATGATAATTTCTTTCGGATTCTTCGCATTTTGGTTTACACTTTTGATTTTGGGCGTGGTGTGGATTGGCTTCTGAAAACATTTTGACGGTTGAAGATTTGGTTGTCGCTTACGGCAAAAAAAGAATTGTTCACGACATAAATTTTTCTGTCAAACGCGGAGAAATTTTGATAATCGCGGGCGAATCGGGTAGCGGCAAGTCGACGATTTTAAAAGCGATTGGCGGACTTTTGGGCAAGGGCGGCGCGATTATCGACGGACAAATTTTTTTTGACGATAAGGAAATTACAAATTTGCCCGACGGCGAGCGACGAAAAATTTCGGGCGATTTAATCGGCATGATTTTTCAAAATGCGGGCGCGTCGTTTTGCCCGATACGCACAATCGGCGCACAAATTTTTGAGGGCGTCCGCGTTCACCGCGATTGGAGTTTTAAAGAATTTCGCGAGCGAGCGGAAGATTTTATGCAGAAAATAAATCTCGTGCCCGAAGTTTTGGAGGAATATCCGTTTCGATTATCGGGCGGCATGGCTCAACGCGCAGGGATTTTGGCCGCGACGATTTTGGAACCGAAGCTCTTATTGGCGGACGAGCCGACAAGCGCATTGGACGTCGTCACTCAAGTCGGCGTCGTTAAGGAACTTTTGAAACTGCGCGAGCGGCAAAAAATCTCAATCGTTTTGGTCACGCACGATTTAAAAATTGCAAAAAGAATGGCGGATAAAATTTTAATCATGAAAAACGGAGCGGCGGTAGAATTCGGGACGCGGGAGCAAATTTTCAACGCGCCAAAAGAAATTTATACGCAAGAATTAATCAGGGCGGCGCACTTATGATTCTGCAAGTGGAACACATAAAAAAATTTTTCGGAGAAAGAATTATCCTCGACGATATAAATTTTTATCTGGACGCGGGCGAATGTCTGGGCATCGTGGGTTTGAGCGGCGGCGGCAAGTCAACTTTGGCGAAAATTATTGCGCGATTGACTGATTGCGACGGGGGGAAAATTTTTCTTTGCGGCGAAGATATAACTCACTCAAATGATAATGATTTTTATCGAGATATGCAGATGATTTTCCAGATGCCCGAAGATTCGTTTAACCCGCGCAGGACTTTGGGCGCGAGCATTGCCGAGCCGATTAAAAATTTTCTCGGCAAGGAAAATCTGCGCGGGCGGGTCGAAAATCTTTTAATGGAAGTCGGCTTGCCGAAAAGTTACGCTGAACGTTATCCGCGGGAAGTATCCGGCGGGGAATGTCAGCGGGCGGCGATAGCGCGTGCGATTTCGATAAATCCGAAACTTTTAATCTGCGACGAGGCGACCAGCGCACTTGACGTGACAATTCAAGCGCAAGTCGTTGCGCTGATAAAAAAACTCTGCGCGGAAAAAAATATCGCGTGCCTTTTCATAACGCATGACCTTGCAATATTGAAAAAAATCGCCGATCGCGTTCTGGTTTTGGAGGACGGGGAATTAAAAAATTTATCAGAGTCAAAATTCAAGGAGGTTTTGCAATGGAGCGATTGAATCAGCGAATCAAAAATTATTGGGACGAACGCAGCGAAGATTTAAGCCGGGCGCGGTGTCTCGAACTTGAAAGCGATAACGCCGCCGCTTGGGAGAAAATTTTCAAAAAAAATTTGCCCGCCCGTAAGAAATTAAAAATTCTCGATGTCGGGACGGGCGCGGGATTTTTCGCGGCGATTTTGTCGAAACTCGGTCACGAAGTCACGGGAATTGATATGTCGACGAAAATGCTCGGCGAGGCTGAAAAGAATTTCCGCAGGCTCAATTTGTCCGCAGAATTTAAAAACATGAACGCGCAAAAATTAGATTTTGAAGACGAAACTTTTGACGCGGTTGTCACAAGAAATTTGACTTGGACGCTTCCCGATGTCAAGGCGGCTTATCGCGAATGGCACAGAGTTTTAAAGGTCGGTGGTGTCCTGATGAATTTTGATTCCGATTACGGCGATAAAGATTTTTCTTCGTGTACTCAAAACAAAATCAGCGACGCGCAGATAAATGAATGCGCCGCGATTAAAAATTCTCTGGTGATAAGCACGCGCCGCCGCCCCATGTGGGACGCGGGTTTTTTGGAGGGAATAAATTTTTCTGTGATTATTGATGAAGATATTTCGCACGTTGTCCATAAAGATAAGCGTTGCGTTTATGATTCGGTGCCGCTGTTCGCAATTTGCGCCGTTAAATAAAAAGAAAACCCCGGCTCGCGAAGAATCGGGGATTTTTGTTTGTCAAATTTTGACTGCATTGCCTTGCGCGTCAATCGGCTCGGTAAGGAGAAATAACGCGCTTAAATCGACGTGAAAAATTATCGTGTATTCGTCTTCGTCGGGAGCCGCGCCGTTGAATTTGTTGCTGAAAAGGAGCGACGCCGCATGGGAATAATCGTTGACTTGATCGCCGAACGCATTTATTTTTTTACTGCAAATCGGCTGAAGGAATTTAAAAACCGTTCCGGCGGGGAAAATTCCGTCGATAAAAACTTTTTCGGGCAGATAAGAATTTTCCTCCACAAAGGGAATAGCAACCTTCGAGCGCAGAAAAATTTTGTCGAAGTTTAAATTTCTAATCATAAGCGCACCTCAAAAACTCACGGAGAATTTAGCTTTTTTCTCGTCCTCAATCGTCAGGAAGTCGGAAAAGCCCGTCATGTCCAGAACTTCGCGGACGTTATCGCGGATATTTTTAATTTTCATTGAGCCTTGCTTGTCCATGCGCTTTTGAGTTTTTAGCAACATGCGCAAGCCCGCCGAAGAAATATATTCCAATTCGGCAAGGTCAACGATTAAATCGGAAACACCGCTGAGCGACGCGCTTAAATTTTTATCGAGTTCGAGAGCCGTCACCGCGTCGAGTCGCCCGATAAGCTGAACCGTCAAAGATGAGCCGTCAGCAATTTTTTTTATCTCCATTGGAAAGCCTCCTTTTTTGTTGATTATAATAAAAATCTGTGCGGCGGTCAAAATTTAAATTCGCAAAAAATTTTTCGCTGTGATAAGATTGACAAAAAGTTTTCGGGAGGATTCACAATGAACAACTGCAAAGCAATTCAAATCAGCGAAAATATTTTCTGGGTCGGCGCGGTCGATTGGTCGATGAGAAATTTTCACGGCTATGAAACGTCTCGCGGCTCGACTTACAACGCTTATCTGATTCTTGACGAAAAAATCACGTTGATTGACACGGTTAAGATTGATTTTAAAGACGAACTCCTTGCAAGAATTTCTTCCGTTATTGACCCCGCGCAGATTCAAGTTATCGTCTCAAGCCACGTCGAGCCCGACCATTCCGGCTCGCTTAAAGAAATTGCTGCGCTCGCGCCCGACGCCGAAATTATCACGACAAATCCCAACGGCTTGAAGGGGCTGACTAATCGCTATGGGAAATTAAATTATCGCGCAGTTAAGGCGGGCAACGAAATTTCTATCGGCAAAAGAACTTTAAAATTCGTGCCGACGCCCATGCTCCATTGGCCGGATTCTATGGTTACTTATTGCCCCGAAGAAAAAATTTTATTCTCCAATGATGCTTTCGGCGAACATTTAGCGACCTCGCTCCGCTTCGACGACGAAAACGATTTTGCGACGATTTTTTTTGAGGCGAAGAAATATTACGCGAATATTTTAATGCCGTTCGGTAAACAGGCTCAAACCGCGCTTAAAGCTCTTGGCGGTCTTGAAATTAAAATGATCGCGACGGGGCACGGCGTCATTTGGAGAAAAAATATCGATAAAATTCTTGACTGCTATAAAAAATGGAGCGCGGGCGAAGTCGAAGAACGCGCCGTTATCGTTTTCGATTCAATGTGGCACTCGACGGAAATTTTAGCGCAGACAATCACCGAGGCTTTCGCCAAAAGAAAAATTCCCGCCGCGTTTTATGACATTAAGAAAAACGCGCTCTCCGACATTGTCACGGATATTTTCACGAGCAAATATCTTGCAGTCGGCTCACCCACGATTAACAATCAGATGATGCCGACAATCGCCGCGTTTCTTTGTTATTTGAAAGGACTTCGCCCCGTGAATCACAAAGCTTTTGCGTTCGGCAGTTACGGTTGGGGCGGGCAAAGTATCGGCTACGTTGAGGACGAACTCAAATCGGCGGGTTGCGAAATTATTCTTGATAAAATTCGCGTTGCCAACCTTCCGACTGCCGCGCAACTCGACGACATTACCGAAAAAATTCTCGCGCTTGACTTGTAAGGAGAAAATTTCATGGCAAAACAATTAAATGCCGAGCAAAAGACTATCAGTCAAGTTTTCATGGAATGCAAGAAGGCTTTTCTTATCCCCGAATATCAACGCCCGTATTCCTGGGAGCGCGACGAATGCCGCACGCTTTGGGATAATCTTTACGAGTTTGCCTTTCCAAACGATACCATTTCTGATTTCGACGCGGACGAAGACAATTATTTCATGGGAACGATTTTGTTTTTTAAAAATCGCTCTAAGGAATACGAACTCATTGATGGTCAGCAACGCATTGTAACTTTTCTGCTTATGTTCCGCGCTTTTTATCAAGCGTTCGGCTCCGCGCAGGACGAGAGCATAAAAAATATTCGTAGAAAAATTGAGCAATGCATTTGGAAAGTCGACGAAGATGGCAATAAAGAAAATCTAAAAGTCAACTATGAAGTCATTGCCGACGAAGAATCAGCCGAGCTGAAAAAGATTTTGACGACCGGAAAGCCGACTGATAAGAATAAAAGCAATTACGCGGTGAATTATCGGCTGTTTAAGCGGTGGATTGAAGACCTAAACGCCGAAAAACCAAATTACTTGCTTTATTTTGCGCGGCGGATTTTAAATAATTGTGTCCTTTTGCCGATTGAAACCGATTCACAAAACACCGCGCTCAGAATTTTTACGACACTAAACGATCGCGGACGCCCGCTCGATGACGCCGATATTTTCAAGGCGCAGTTTTATAAATTTTATTTGAATCGCGGTTCGGACGAAAAAGACAAATTCGTCGAACGCTGGAAGGATTTGGCGGAGCTTTGCAATAAAAATTTTCACCCGCGCAAGGATACACCCGTTGACGATTTGTTTAGGCGTTATATGCATTATTTGCTGGCGAAGAACGAAGTTAAAAACGATACCTTCCCCGACATGCGCGATTACTACGAAAAGGACAGCTATAAAGTTCTTCAGAGCGACGAAACTTTTTGCGAGCTTGAGATTTTGGCGCAGTTTTGGGACGATGTTACAACGCGCAACGAGGAAAGATTTTCGCCGCGAGTTTTGAAACGACTTTATGTTTTGAGCTGGGCTCCTTACAATATTTGGACTTATGTAGTTTCGATTTATTTTATGGGCAATCGCGACCTTGACGAAGAAAAATTTTATAACTTCCTGAATAAAATCACGGCAATGATTTTAATGTACGCGATAACAAATCCCGGCGTCCAAGCAGTTCGTCGCCCGTTTTTTGTAGAGTTCCAAAATATTTTGCGCGGACGCCCGCTTGAATTCAGCCATTTTAAGCAGGACGTAAGAATTTTGCGCGAGCGTCTTAACAATGCAAATTTCTCGAATTGGCGAGCGATAACCGGCTCAATGTTGGCGTGGTGGACTTTTCAAAATCCCGCGCAGGACTTGCCGCCGCTGGGCGTGGAATTGCAAATCGAACACATTTTGGCGCGTAAACGTCAAGAACTTCATCACGTTCTTGAAAATCCTGATGCATTGGAGTTTTTGGGCAATAAATCTCTGCTTGAGAAAAATATAAACATTCGGGCGGCGGATTATCGGCTTGTTGACAAGAAAATTTTTTATTTCGGAGACGGCAAGTCAAAGCGCGGCACTTTTAATCTAGAACTGCGCGAGCTTGCCGAAACTCACGACGACTTCAAAGAAAAAGACATTCTCGCCCGCAACGAGGAAATTTTCGACGCCTTTATAAATTATCTGCGCGTACAGGATTTACTGATTTAATCGTTGACAAAAAATTTTTAGGCTTGTATAATCTGCGCGTTGCAAAAAAAATTAGCGTCCGTAGCTCAGTTGGATAGAGCAACGGCCTTCTAAGCCGTGGGTCGCGTGT
>CAMNEX010000093.1 GCA_946536825.1 uncultured Selenomonadales bacterium
TCAAAATAACGCTTGATATATTTAGGTAATTTTAATAAAATCTGCGCGAGAAAATTTTGAGAAAAATTTTACGAGAGGTTAAGTCATGGAAGAGAAAAATTCATCGGGAAATAAAAAAGGCACTCGAACGATTTCCGTTGCGATTGTCGGCGGCGCATTAATTGCCACGCTTTTAATTTTTTCTACGCTGTGGATCAATCGGAGCGAACAGAGCGGCACTGCCGAGGCGGTTCACTCGGTCAGCGAACTTTATCTGCGCGAGCTGACCGACAGGCGCGAGCAAGTTATCACCGCCCGAATAAATGTCCGCGTCAACAACATAAAATCCGCGCTGAAAATTTTGACGCCTGAAGATTTGCAAAGCGTCGAGACTTTAAGCGCGTTCCTGGGCAGAATGAAAACTCTTTTTGACGTCGACCAATTCGCCTTTGCTGATACTAGCGGAAGAATTTTCACGCCCGACGGCGTTGCACCCGACGCGACAGAATATTTTTTTGCAACTGAATTTTTGAATTCGTCCAAAGTTTTTACTTATCACATTTCCGAGCATACCAAAACCGTTGCGGTTGTCGTGCCCGTCAATAACGTGGCTTTTCAAGGACGAGCGATAAAAAATTGTTTTATTGAACTTTCCATGTCAAGATTTCTCGAAGGGATTTTGGTGCACACAACCGCCGGCGAAATGACTTTTTTTAATCTCTATTACACGGACGGCGAATCACTTACCGAGGCGGTTTTGGGCAGTCTCGACAGCGGCACCAATCTTTTGAAGGCTTTGGAAGGCGCGACTTTTAATCAAAATTATTCTCTGGAAAAAATCAAAAGCGATTTTAAAAATTCGCGTCAAGGTACGGCGTCTTTCAACTACCGCGGAATTCAAGAGTCGCTTTATTATCGCCCCGTTGCAAATACGGGTTGGATTTTAACCTATCTGATTCGCGAAAACAAAGTCATGGAAGAAGTTGCTTCCGTCAGCACCGCAATGCGTCAACGCTCAGCACTCCAGACATTTTTAACCGTTATTGCAATGATAATTGTCTGCACACTAATAATTTCGCAGGCGCGGAAAAATTCAAAGCTCGTCAATCAAAAAAATCTCGCGGAAGCTGAAAGTCGAATTAAGCGCGAAGAAATGGAAGAAAAATTCCGCCTGCAGACAAAATTACTTTCGGAGGAGCGTCGCCGCCGTCGTCAAAGCGAAATGATTCAGGCATTGACGGTTGATTATCGGCTTGTTTACCATTTGAATTTGGATTCTGATGAGGCGGTTTGTTATCGCGTCGCGCCGGAAATAAGTGCACAACTCAATCGCAAGCAAAGCGACGTTGTAAAATTTCAAGCGGCAATGAAAAATTACGTGCAGGAGCATGTTCGCCAGTCCGACCGCGAAGCACTCTTGGATTTTATTCAGCCGGAAAATATTCGCGCCGTGCTTGCCAAAAAAGAACTCGCTTCGCACCGCTATCTTTTGAACAGGGACGGCAAGGAACAATTCATGATAATTCGCATTGCAAAGATTGATGAGGGCATGCACGCCGTCGGGGTCGGTTTTGCAAACGTCGACGAACAAACCCGCGAGGCTCTCGCCAGAAACAAGGAACTTGCCGACGCGCTCGCGCAGGCTCAACACGCTAACGCCTCCAAAACGACTTTTCTTTCCAACATGAGCCACGATATCAGAACGCCGATGAACGCGATTATCGGTTTTACCAATTTAGCTTTGCGCCACTTTGAAAATCGCACGCAAGTTCGCGACTCGCTCGAAAAAGTTTTGACTTCAAGCAATCATTTGCTCGGTTTGATTAATGATATCCTTGACATGAGCCGCATTGAAAGCGGGCGCGTCGAAGTTTCCGAACAGGAATGCAACCTTTCTGACCTTATCCACAATCTGATTCACATTATCCAACCGCAGATAAATGCCAAGCAACAGAAATTTCAAATTGACGCCTTCAAAGTCAAGAACGAAGATATTTTTGCCGACCAACTTAAAGTCAATCAAGTGCTGATAAATATTTTGAGCAACGCCGTCAAGTACACGCCGGCGACGGGTTCAATTTTCTTCCGCATTTCTCAATACGACTCCGAAATTCCGGGTTGCGCGAAGTACGAATTTAAAATCAAAGATAACGGGCTTGGCATGTCGAAAGAATTTGTCAAGCATGTTTTCGACGCCTTTGAACGCGAAGACACTTCGACGAAGAGCGGCATACAAGGTACGGGGCTCGGCATGAGCATTACGAAAAAAATGGTTGAGCTTATGGGTGGCGAAATTACCGTTGAGAGCGAAAAGGATAAGGGCAGCGAATTTACCGTAACTTTGGATTTGAGACTGCAACAGAACGTTAAACAAGTTCCGATTCAGGAACTCAACAACCTGCGCGCCTTGATTGTCGACGACGATTTTAATACCTGTGAATCAGTGACGACAATGTTAAAGCAAATGGGTATGCGTTCAGAGTGGACGACTTCGCCGCGTGAAGCTGTCTTTCGCGCAGGCCGCGCCCTTGACGACGATCCTTTCCATGCTTATATCGTCGATTGGCTTATGCCCGAACAAAACGGCATTGAAACTGTAAGGCAAATTCGGCGCGTCGTCGGGGATACCGCGCCCGTGATAATTCTTACAGCTTACGATTACTCCGACATTGAGACCGAAGCGCGAGCGGCGGGAGTTACTTCTTTTTGCACGAAGCCGCTTTTCATGTCCGATTTGAAAAACGCCCTTTCGCGAGCAATTCAAGGACATATCGAGGAGGAAAAAAATCCTAACGATTTATTTTCTATGGACTTCAGCGGCAAGCGCGTTTTGTTGGTTGAGGATATCGAAGTCAATCGCGAAATTGCCAAGGCAGTTTTAACCGAAATCGGACTTGAAGTTGAGGACGCCGGCGACGGCTCCGACGCGGTGCAAATGTTTAACGATTCGCCGCCCAATCATTACGATTTAATTTTAATGGATGTTCAAATGCCGACAATGAACGGCTACGACGCGACGAGAAATATCCGCGCCCTCAAGCGCAAAGACGCGCAGAAAGTCCCGATTGTCGCAATGACGGCGAACGCTTTTGAGGAGGATAAAGAAAACGCGCTCAAGGCGGGCATGAACGACCACCTTGCCAAGCCGCTCGATATTCCGAAACTCATTGAAATGCTTAACAAATATTTGAAGTAAAAAATTTCTCTGCATAAAAAATTATCTCCCGGCAAAAAAATTTGCGGCGGGAGTTTTTTTTTGATATTATCGGAAAAATTTCAGACAAGGAGATAAAACTTTGTACACACCAAAAATTCTACTGCGCGGCGACGCAAAAAATTTTTTGGATAAAAACGTCGAGATAATCGGGCAGATAAAATTCCGGGGCGCGGCGGAGCGCGGAGAGTTTATCGTCCCTCCCAACGCTGAGGCGGCGGAAAATTTCACGCTCAACGAAAACAGCTTTAAAATTTTTTTTGACGGCGCGGAAATTTCTGTCGGCGAACTTAGAAAACTTTTGGACGGCGCGGCAGATTATATCGTCTTTGAAAGTCACGACGAATTTTTATTGCGTTTCAGGGAGCTTTACGCGCTGAAACTTATCGACCGCGTTATCACGGTGCCGACGCTTTTAAATTACGCGGCGGACAATTTTTTTTCGCTGAATAACGCGATTCAAATTTTCAATCTGATTCACGCGCTGAAATTTCCGCGCACTCTCGACGCCGACGGCTTTTTTGCCAAGAATGATTATTACATGTTCCCCGATTTAAATTCCAAAATCGCGGGCATTGCCGACGCCGAAACTTATCCCGCGCTAGAAAATTTTTACGCCGAAATTTATTCTTCGCTCGACGACTGCCGCTTTAAATTTTTTGATGCGATTCTTTTTACTGCCGAACGCACGCCCGCCGAATTTATCGACGTGCTGATTGAAACCGACGCTTTGACGGAAAATATTTTAACCTTCGCAAAAAAAAGTTCCGCGCTTGAAAATTTTTTGGCGGACAATGAAAACGCCTTTGAAAAAATTTCGCGCTTCCCCGCCGTCAACGGTAATTGGCTCCTGATAAAAAAATTCTCCCGCGCAGATTTTGCTTGCTACGTCGTGACGCACAAGGACGCAAAACTTAATGAACTTCCCGACGGTTACAAAATAATTCACGCGGGGCACGCGATTGCCAAAGAAAAATTCGGCTATCTCGGCGACGATTCGGGCGAAAATATCAGCCGCCTAAATCTTTATCTCAACGAGATAACCGCGCTGTTTTGGATTTGGAAACACACGCGCCATAATCTGATAGGCTTTGTGCACTATCGCAGATTTTTCACAGCGGACGGTAAAAATTTTCTGTCGGCGGACGAGGCGTCAAAAATTCTGCGCGGGAATGATATTATCGTCAACGATTGCAAATTTGGTTACGTCGCGCTTTACGATTGGAAAATCTTTCTAAGCGGCAGGAAACTCGCCGAACATGCTATCAAGACGATCAGAAAATATATCGCGCTTCGCCAACCCGATTATCTGGCGGCTTATGACCGCGTGACGAATAGTTTTGGCGTTTTTTGTTACGAAATTTTTTTCACGCGCCGGAAAATTTTCGACGCCTATTGCGAGTGGCTTTTTTCCTTTATAATCGACGCGACAGAAGAAGTTCTCGCTTCAACCGATATTGCAAACTCCGACGACCCGCGGGAATATCGGACGGTGAGTTTCGTTGCGGAGCATTTGATGACGGTTTGGCTGATTAAAAATCGCTTGAAGATAAAAACACTCCCGATTATTTTTAGGGACGGCGTTTAATGGGGTGGTGAACTTTGTATATTCCAAAAATCCTGCTTTGCGGCGACAGAGAAAATTTTTTGCGGAAAATCGGCGAGCGGCAAGTTGATATTGTCGGGCAGATAAAATTCAAGGGCGCGGCGGAACGCGGCGAGTTCAGAATTTTTTTCAATACCGACGAAATCAGTAAGGTTCCGCTCAAGGCCGAAGACTTCCAAATCTTTTTGAACGACGCGGAAATTTCTTTCGACGATCTGAAAAAAATTTTGGACAACTTGGCTGATTATATCGTCATTGACAAAGAAAACGAAATTGTCGTCCGCATTATCGAACTTTATCAGCTCGGTTTGCGTGAAAGAGTTGTCACGACCGAAACTCTTTTGAAATACGCCCGCGATAATTTTTATTCGCTAAAAAATGTTGAAGCTCTAATGAACAATTTGAGCAAGCTGAAAATTTCGCGCTTGCTGGACGTTGATAATTTTTTTGTCAAGAACAATATGTTTTACACTTGGCTGAATCCCGGCGTCGATATTGAGGCGATTGACGATGAGTTTTTCGCGAAAAAATATCCCGTCGTGGAAAATCTCTGCAGAAAAATTTATTCTTCACTTGACGACTGCCGCTTTAAAAATTATGATGCGATTCTTTTTACTGCCGAACGCGACCTTGACGAATTTTTTAATTTAATGATTGCAACCGACGGCATGTCCGAAAATGTTTTGGTGTTCGTTCGGAAAAATTCCGCGCTGAGTTTTTGGTTTAAAGATTTTGAATTTGCCTTTGAAGAAATCGGAAAAATTCCTGCGATAAATGGCGAATGGTTTTTCTTGAAAAAGCGCAGTGAGCCTGAAAATTTTTGTATTTACGTTGTCACGCACAAGGACGCAAAACTTAATGAACTTCCCGACGGTTACAAAATAATTCACGCGGGGCACGCGACGGCTAAAAAAGATTTCGGCTATCTGGGCGACGACACCGGCGAAAATATCAGCAACCTCAATCGATACTTAAACGAAATAACCGCGCTTTATTGGATTTGGCGAAACACCAATCACAGCATAATCGGGCTTTGTCACTACCGAAGATTTTTCACGGCGGACGGTAAAAATTTTCTGACCGAGGCGGAGGCAAAAAAAATTCTGCGCGGTTGCGACATGATTATTGTTAAGGGTAATTTTTTTTCATTGCCGCAAACCGAGTTGAAATCCGCTGTTTGTGGCGACGATATTAATCGGCATGTTGAAAAAATTTTCCGCAAATACATTGGGCTCAAGCAACCCGACTACCTTGAGGCGTTCGACTACGTTTCAAGCAGTTATTCGGAATATCTTTACGAAATGTTCATCACGCGGCGAAATGTTTTCGAGGCTTATTGCGAGTGGCTTTTCTCGTTTATAGTTCACGTGACGACGGAAGTCCTTGCCACGACCAATCTTGCGGAAAATAACAATCCGAGAAAATATCGTTCAATCGGCTTGGTTTCGGAAAGATTAATGACGGTCTGGCTAATGAAAAATCGTCTGCGCCTGAAAATGTTGCCGATTATTTTCCGTAAAAATGTTTAATGGGGTGATTTTATGGCTGAAGTTCAGAAAACAGAGCTGAATCAAGCCGCCGCGAGGAGATTTTGGACAAGCGACATGGAAGCGATAATCGCAATAACGGTTGTGCTTTTGATTTTGGGTACAATAAATGTATTCAGCTCAAGTTTCATATTTGCGGAGGCGGAATTCGATACGCCTTACTTTTTTTTGAAACGTCACGTCTTCAACGTTTTTATCGGGCTGGTTGCGTTCGGATTATGTTTCCATTTCGATTATCACATTTGGCGCAAAACCATTGCCGTTGTCGTGATAGGAACTTTTATTGCGCTGGTAGCGGTCTTGTTTGTCGGACCGGTCGTAAATGGCGCAAGACGCTGGCTCCCCTTGATTGTAGTGCAATTTCAGCCGGCGGAGTTGGCAAAGCTCGTTTCGATAATGATTGCGGCGGCGTACATTTCC
>CAMNEX010000094.1 GCA_946536825.1 uncultured Selenomonadales bacterium
CCGAAATAAATTATGCAACCCATAATCAGAATAAACGGTATGTAGACTTTGACGGCGAATTTCATAATTTGAGACTCGACGCCGAACGCACCGACAGCCGCCGCGCCGATTGCGATTGACTGCGGAGAAATAACCTTGCCGACGCAAGAACCCGCCGCATTGGCCGCCGCTATCCACGCTTGAGCGTCGTGTTGCAAACCGACAGCAATAGCCGAGTCAACTTGCAATTTACTCAAGAGAACGCAACTTGAAGTCGCCGAACCGGTGATAAACGCGCCAATCGAGCCGATAAGCGGAGCAATAAACGGATAGAAATTGCCCGTAGCGTCGACCGTCGTATTTGCGATTGCCATAGTCATTCCGCTGTAGCCCATGATACGCGCCGTGGCAATGATCGTGATAATCGTAATGAATGTTGGAATCAAAGTTTTAACTGTGCGGTTCAGAACGTTAGCCATCTCGCCAAAGCTCGCGCCGTTGACTAAACCGGCGATTACTGGGGATACAAAGAGGATAGTAGGAGTCGTAATCCACTGGAAAGAAGTAGGCGCGGCGTCCGGACCTGTATAAATCATAACTTTAGTAACTACGGTTTTAAGTACGGCGGAAATGGCAGGAATAGAGCATATAACCAAGAAAACGAAAATTAGCAAGAAGACAAGCCAAGCGCGCACGGCTTCGCCCTTCGTAATGGAAAAATTTTCGTTATAGTCGTCAATCTCGTATTCAGGGTCTTTTATCGGGAATTTTTTAGCGTAGACGACGAGAGCCGCCATAGAGCAAACCGCGCCTCCGATACCAGCTAAATCTGCGCCCATTGTCGCTGCACCGAGTACCGAAGGAATACAAAAGCCGAATCCACCGATTAAACATGCGGGAATCATACCTTTTAAAGCTTTCATGCCGTCGAAAGCGATGAGCATTATAAACGGCATAAGTACAACCATGATGCCCAGTTGCAAAGTTGTATAAGTAGCGATTTGCAGTGGGTCAAAGTTGGTGAGTTTAGCCAGTGTCGTTAGCGGCAAGCCGACTGAGCCAAATGAACTCATTGCGGCGTTGGATACAAGACAGGCGATAACGGCATTTACGGGCGGAACGCCAATAGTAACAAGCATGCTCGCGCCGATTGCAACCGCCGTGCCGAAGCCCGACATACATTCAAGGAAGGCACCGAAGCCCCACGCGATAATTAAAATAAGCATGCGCTTATCCGTTGACACGGAAGACAGCATATCTTTAATTTTTTCCATGCCGCCGGTTTGTACTGTCAAGTTGTAGGCGAAAATCGCCGACACGATAACGCCTAAGATCGGCCATATCGCCATTAACGCGCCTTCCAGCGTGCCGGATACAACGTCTTGCAACGGCATTCCGAAACACTGCCACGCGATAATAAATGAGATAAACAGCGCGATGGGGCACGCCTTCCACGCCGGCAATTTCAAAATACTCAGCGCGACAATCAGCCATAGGATTGGCGATAATCCTTCAATAAATAACAATGTACTCAACCCTTTCCAAACTTTTTTCCACTAACCCCTGAGTGATTTTAAAATATTTTCCATGTCGTCGGGTAACGGAGCCGTAAAATTCATTTGCTCCTTTGTCGTCGGGTGAATCAAATTCAGCGTGTGCGAGTGAAGTGCTTGACCTTTAATATCAAAAAAATTTTTCCGCGCAGTGTATTTAGTGTCGCCAAGGAGCGGATGCCCTATCGCCGTCATGTGAACGCGAATTTGATGAGTTCTGCCTGTTTGGAGTTTGCATTCAACGTAAGTAAAATTTTCAAAACGCTCCAAGACTTTAAACTCCGTGACTGCGGGCTTGCCGTCGGGCGTTATCGCCATTTTTTTTCTATCGACCTTGTCGCGCCCGATTGCCCCGCTGATAATTCCTGCGTTGTCTTTTAAAACGCCGTGAACAATCGCTAGATAAGTTCTCGCGGCGATTTTATCTTTAATCTGCGCGGCAAGGCTCAAATGCGCGGCGTCATTCTTCGCGACAACCATAACGCCCGAAGTGTCTTTGTCGAGGCGGTGAACTATGCCGGGACGCTTGACGCCGTTAATCCCAGATAAATCTTTGCAGTGATACAACAGCGCGTTTACCAAAGTCCCGCTCTTGACAGTCTCGGCGGGGTGAACCGTCATGCCGCGAGCTTTGTTTACGACGATTAAATCCGCGTCTTCATAAAGAATATCAAGCGGCAAATTTTCGGGCAAATATTCGACTTCGGCGGCGTCTGTTTCTTTGATAAGAATTTCTTCGCCGCCCGTGATTTTGAAACTCGCCTTGACTTGCGCCCCGTCAACAGTTATCAGCCCGTCCGAAATTAATTTCTGAATATGCGAGCGCGACCACTCCGAAAATTTTTCGTTGAGATAAATATCCAACCTGCGCGGCGATAAATTTTTTTCGGCAAGAAAAGTCATTCGCGAATCCTCTCAACTTTCCGCGAATCGTCCCATTTAAAAAGTATTGAGTAGATCATAAAGCCCATACCCAAGACAATCGCAATGTCGGCAATGTTAAAAACCGGCCAAATTCTGAAGTCGAAGAAGTCGACAACGTAACCTGTCTGCACTCTGTCGATTAAATTCGCAACCGCGCCGCTTAAAATTGCCGTCGCGCCGAGTCGCAAAAAAGCGTCCGATTTTTTCAGCAGGGGATAAAAATATATCGTCACCAAAATAAGTGCTACGCCCGTGACCAACAAAAACATTCGCTGATTTGATAAAATCCCGAACGCCGCGCCGGGATTGAGTACGTAAGTTAAATGGAAAATATCTTGCAAAATCGGGACGGATTCGCCCGGCACAAACGTCCGCATGACCATTGCTTTTGTAATTTGGTCGAGCGAAACGACGCCGAGAAATAAAATTTTCTCCCGATTATAAAAAATTATGGCAAAAATGAGTTCGACAATCAGCAGAATATTTTTCAGCAAGCCTGGGAGTTTTTTCACTTTGCCGCCTCCTCGTCGGGCGCAGGCGATTTTTTGACGAATGTATAAATTTTTGTTTCCTCATCTGCTACGATTTTTTTTTCGACTTCGTCGGCAGAAATTATTTCCTCTTCTGCAGGCGTTTCTTCGACTTCGGGCGCAGTTTCGACAAGCGGCAAATTTTCTTCGGGCTCGGATTTTTCCGCAGAAATTTCGACTTTGGGAATTGCGCTAATCATTTGATTTGTTATCGCCAATTCGGATTCAAGAGCCATGCGCATTTTCAGCAGGAAAGAATTTTTATCGCTGACGAGTTTGCTGTAATCCGCAAAAATCGCGTCGCGTTTTTTTGAAGCACTTTCGACAAGCTGTTGAGCCTCCAACTGCGCCTGTGAACGAATATTTTGGCATTCGCGTGCAGTATTTTCTTTGAGTTCGTCGGAATTTTTCTTGGCGGAAGAAATGACTTCGTCCGCCGTTTTCTGCGCGACCATTAAAGTATCGTTCATGGTTTTTTCCAGCTTGCGATAATGATCGACTTCCTTTTCCTGCGATTCGACAAGATTACGGAGCCGTTCGTTTTCGCGCAAAATTTTTTCGTAGTCGACAACAATTTTGTCCAAAAAATCGTCAACCTCGTTTTCATTGTATCCGCGAATACTTTTTTTGAATTGGTGATTGTGAATATCCATTGGCGTAAGCAAATTTATCGCCTCCCCCTTCAATTTACCGTCCGTCCAATAGTGGCGGTGTTCTTAAATCTCGTTCGGCAACCAATTCGTCTGCCAAAAGCCAGCCCGCCGATTCCAACATTGCCACGCTTATTGACGGCGCGACAAGTTGTCCGACTATCGGTACGACTTTTGAAATTTCTTTTGCGATAACTTTGACCGGTTGCTTTTTTATCGTCGCGACTATTGCGTTAATCGCCATGTTTTTCGCAACCGCCTCGGTTATCGAGCCGCCGAAAACTGCCGCCAGAGCCATTGCCATTGTCGTCATTGTCACGGTATCTGCCGCAAGCCCCACGCCCGGTATCGGAACCAAATTTCCTGCCGCTGCCGCCGCCGCATGTCCGTGAATTATTTTTTTGCATTTACTTTTTTCCTTATCGGTCATTGGCAAGCAACCATCGCCTCCTTTTAAAAAAATCTTTTCAGCAAAACGCCGACGCGCCCCTTTTTTGTCTGCCCGCGAATTTCGGCGACTTCCAAACGCCCGCGTCCGCGCATACTCAAAATATCGCCCTCTTTTATCGACTGCGCCGCATTTTTGACACCCTGCCAATTTAGTTTGATTTTCTCCGCTGCAATTTCCTGAACAGCTTTTGAACGCGACATGCCGAAGCCCGCCGCCGCTATCGAATCAACGCGCAGGGAAGCAACCGTCGCTTTAATTTCTTTAACGCGCTCTTCCTTGGGCGAAATGTTTTCGAGTTCGTCAAGGAAAGTTTTAACCGGCATTCCGCCGATTTGCGTCAAATTCGCCGTGAAATAATCGCACATTTTTTTATCGACGAGAATTCTTGCGCAGTCTTTTGTTGCGATAATGTCGCCGATATATTCGCGGTCGACGCCTAAACTCAAAATCGAGCCGAGAACGTCGCGATGTCCGAGTCGAGCAAATTCGCCGTTCCATTCCGATTTGATAACGGCTATTTCAAAATTCGGCGTGCCTTGAAAATCTTCATGACAAAAAGCGGCGCGCTGACGTTCCGCTCCGCGATAGCCGCCGTAAAAATCCACGTTGAGTTCACCGAGGCTGTTGGCAATGACGCCGACCATTTCCTGTTCAAAAGGAGACAAAAAACCCGTGAGTTTGCATTTGCGATTTTTAATTGCCTGCGTGGCGAAATCGACGAGCTTAACCGCTGTTGACTCGCCCTCCGTGCCCTTATAGTATCGAATAATTTTTTCTTTAGCGTCCTGCACTTTTTTAACTCCTTAAAGTTTGCGAGTAAGCCACGAAAAATCTTTTTCCGGCGGCTTGACTTCTTCCTTGTTGAAAGTAACCATGACGGTTTTGGGCGTGCAAACAAGAACTTTCCTGCTGACCTGTTGAACGTTGCCGTCAATGGCGTAAGTTGTGCCCAATGCGAAATCAATAATTCTTTGCGCATGATCGGGATCCGTTTCCTCCAGGTTGATAATGACCGGAATATTTTCGCGCAGGCAGTCGGCAATTATTTTTGCGTCCTCGTCGAAAGACTTCGGTCTGATTGTCGTAATTTTTGATTTCGCCATAGGTTTGGCAGTGTTGTTGTCTGTCATAAAACTCTCCCTCGCCGCTATCGCCGAATTAAAATCAACCACTTTATGCCCCGACGGTGGTGGGGGCGGCGGTTGAATCGGCGGTTCTTTTTCTTCTTCGGACTGCGGGGGTTGCAATTCCTCTTTTTTACTTTCGGTTTTTTGCCCCTCGTCTTTTTCCGACAGCCCTAAAGTTTTACTAACCCTGTCTATGATTTTCATGCGTTTAAACTCCTCTCGCCGAAAATTGCCGTGCCGAGCCTTACGACGTTCGCGCCCTCTTCAATCGCGATTTTGTAATCGTGCGTCATTCCCATTGACAGGAAATCAAAATTCTCCCGTGAAGTTTTGAGCTCGTCAAAAAGTTTCCGCATTTGCTTAAAAAGCGGTCGGCATTTCTCAACGTCGGAAAAATTTGGTGCTATAAACATCAGTCCGCGCAGGCGTAAATTTTTTGAGGCGTCGACAAGGTTTATCAGCGAATTCAAATCTTCAGGCGGAATGCCGGATTTTTGCGGCTCTCTTGCCAAGTTCACTTGAATCAAAACATCCTGAACTTTTCCAATTTGCGCCGCCGCCTTGTCGAGTGCCGCCGCTAAATGTTCGCTGTCGACCGATTGAATTAAATCGAAGAGTTTAACCGCCTGCTTGACTTTGTTTGTCTGCAAATGTCCGATTAAGTGACGAATGACTTCGCGATTGAGGTTTTGAAATTTTTCTGCCGCCTCCTGCACGCGATTTTCTCCTATATTTTTTGCGCCCGCGTCAATTGCCTCGCGCATAAGGGAGACGCCGTGATTTTTCGTCACCGCGACCAAAATTATTTCCTCGTTCGGAGCGACGGATTTCTTTTCGCGAGCGTTTTCAATTTCTGCGAGCACTGCTTGAAAATTTTTTGCTATGTTCAAATATCGTTCACCTCCACATAAAAATTTTTCACGCGCATATATTAAACCAGTTAGCTTTTCGCGTCAATGAAAACAGCTTGAATAAATTCTCTTTGTACAGAAAATTTTTTCGCCGCGCCGAAATTTTAATGTGGGAAGATTTTTTTTCTTGACAAAATTTTGTAAAGCCTTTATAATGCGCCTTGTGTTAATCAAAAGCGCAAGCTCAAGATTAAGACGAGCGGAAGTAGCTCAGTGGTAGAGCACAACCTTGCCAAGGTTGGGGTCGCGAGTTCGAGCCTCGTTTTCCGCTCCAGGAATTTGCGGAAGTAGCTCAGTGGTAGAGCATCACCTTGCCAAGGTGGGGGTCGCGAGTTCGAGCCTCGTTTTCCGCTCCATTTTTTTTGACAACTCGTTGGTTACCGGTTGGACCCGTAGCTCAGTTGGTTAGAGCAACCGGCTCATAACCGGTCGGTCCTAGGTTCAAGTCCTAGTGGGTCCACCAACTTATATGGCCTTGTAGCTCAGCTGGATTAGAGTATTTGACTACGAATCAAAGGGTCGGGGGTTC
>CAMNEX010000095.1 GCA_946536825.1 uncultured Selenomonadales bacterium
AGACGCGCCGCCAAAAAATTTTGAAGACATTTTCCAAAACGTTCAAGAAGATAAAATTCAGCTCGTCGAAGAAACTTCCGCGCCCGAAGAAATTCAGCCTGTTGAAAAATTTTCCGCGCCCGAAGAAGTTCAGCTCGTTGAAGAAAAATCCGCGCCCGAAGAAATTCAGCCTGTCGAAGAAACTTCCGCGCCCGAAGATAGAGTTCAGCCTGTCGAAGAAACTTCCGCGCCCGAAGATAGAGTTCAGCCCGTCGAAGAAATTTCTGCACCCGAAGTTAAAGTTCAGCCCGTCGAAGAAACTTCCGCGCCCGAAGATAGAGTTCAGCCCGTCGAAGAAATTTCTGCACCCGAAGTTAAAGTTCAGCCCGTCGAAGAAACTTCCGCGCCCGAAGATAAAGTTCAGCCTGTCGAAGAAACTTCCGCACCCGAAGTTAAAGTTCAGCCTGTCGAAGAAACTTCCGCACCCGAAGTTAAAGTTCAGCCTGTCGAAGAAACTTCCGCGCCTGAAGTTAAAGTTCAGCCTACAGAAAAAAAATCCTCGCCCGAAGAAAATCCGCCGCAACAAAACGCGATTTTCACGCAAGAGCAAATGGCGCAGACGCAAGCAATGATTATGGCGCAGTTTAATCAAATGCAAATGATGCAACAGGCGGCGATAGCTCAGGCGCAGGCGCAAGCGGCAGAACAAATTCGACTGCAACAAGCTGCGCAAGCACAACAAGCCGCAATGATTCAAACGCAACCCTCCGCTCAAAACGAAGAAAAAATTAAAAAGCTGGAAGAAGAAATCGCGCAGATGAAAGCCTTGCTCGCCGAAGTTTTGGGTCGCGAATCAAAGAAGGGAACAATTTCCCTGCACGAGGCTTTGAAACGTCAGGAAGTCGACGAAGACATTTTAAAGGAAATGGCAGCGCAGACAAATGCGGGCGATACTTTGGTTGACGTGAACGCGCCCGCCGCGAAAATCACTTTGACGAATTATTTAAATGAACACGTAAAATTTTCCGACGGCGTAAAACTCAATCGGCACGGCGTGAGAATTGTGGCACTTTTGGGGACAACGGGCGTAGGCAAAACCACGACGCTAGCAAAAATCGCGGCGAAATTTGTTTTGGAGCAAAGGACAAATGTCGCGCTGATAACGGCGGATACTTACAGAATTTCGGCAGTCGAACAGCTCAAAACTTATTCAGATATTTTGGAATTGCCGCTGGAAATCGTCTACAATCCGCAGGAACTCTCCACGGCAATCGACAAGCACCGCAACAAAGAATTGATATTAATCGACACGGCGGGGCGCAGTCAGCACAACGAATATCAAATGCGCGAGCTTGAAGAATTTATGCGCATTAATCCGCGAATAGAAAAACATTTGGTTATAAGCGCGACGACAAAATTTACCGACGCCCGACAAATCATGAAAAAATTTTCGCAGGTCGCGCCCGACAGAATCATTTTTACCAAGATAGATGAGACCGGCAGTTTGGGCATGATTGTAAATCTTTTGCATGACAGCAACTATTCGTTGTCATACATAACCACGGGTCAAAGCGTCCCCGACGACATTGAACGGGCAAGTTCCGACGTTCTTACGAATCTTTTGCTCCAAAAAGTCGAAGAAAATTGACGAGGTAGAAAAAATGTCTGACCAAGCATCAAGACTGAGAAATTTGGTTGAAGAACAAGCCGAGGAGGATGCGCGGGCGCGGGAAATAGGCGAACTATATTTTGACGTGGCGGAAGATACGCGGGTAATAGCCGTAACAAGCGGCAAGGGCGGCGTCGGAAAAACCTGTCTTGCCGTAAATCTCGCCGTCGCCTTGCAGTTGTCGGGGCAAAGGGTAATGCTAATTGACGCGGATATCGGCATGGCGAACGTAAATCTTTTAATGGGCTCGGTGACTAATCGCAGTCTGATAGATCTTTTAAATGACGAAGTGGAGCTTCAAGACGTTGTGGAGGACGGCGTTGAGGGCGTGAAATATATTTCGGGCGTCGCGGCGATTGAGGCAGCTTTGAATTTAAATCGCAATGAGCAAAGGAAATTGCATAAAAAATTGGGACGTTGTTCGGAGCTCGCGAACATTATCATAATCGACACGGGCGCGGGCTTAAATCGCAACGTGATTGAATTTATTCTCGCGTCGGAAGAAGTTTTGCTTATAACCACGCCGGAGCCGACTGCGCTTGCCGACGCTTACGCCGTCATAAAAGCTTACAGCACTTACACCGAGCGGCGAAACATTAAACTTGTCGTCAACAGAATTCACGAGGAAGAAGAATGCGAAGACGTTGCCGAAAAAATCAATCAGACCACGAAAAAATTTTTGGGCTTGTCGGTAGACTGTCTCGGTTACATTTACGAAGATAAAGCGGTTTTGGACGCCGTGCACAGGCAGGAGCCTTTCATCATTGCAAATGAAAAATCTCCGGCGTCGCGTTGTGTTACCGAGCTTGCAAAGAGTTTGTTGAGCGGCGAGCGCATGAACTCCGTATCAAGAGGTTGGCGCGGTTTTTTGGACAGATTATTTGGTTACTGAAAACGGAGCTGAAAATGAACTTTACAACGTTGCAATACAGAATTTACAAAATTTATTTGAGCACAGCGTTTGCCGCAGTAATTTTGAGCGTGCCGCTTGCCTTAATTTTGCCGGTCGAGATAAGTTTTGAAAACGCTTTTCTCGAAAACGCGCAGGTTGCAGTTTTAATTTTTGCCGCCCTGCTGATAATTTTTTTCTCGAACAAAAATCGGCAACTGAAATGGTTTAACAGATTGTTCGCGATGATTTTAACTTTGATTGCCCTGCGCGAATTGAGTTGGGGACGAGTATTTTTCCCGATAGACCAAGAAGATTTAGGCTGGGTTTTCGTCAGCATGGCGGATTATAAATATCGCATTCCCGTTTACATTTTCCTTACCGTTTATATTTTGGCAATGATTTTTATTTTAATTCGCTTTGTCCCCGTGAAAAAAATCCTCTTGAGTCTCCAACCTGTCGCCGCCTTCGCGGTGATGTTTATGGCGGCAATTTTTTCTTATATCGGCGATCACAGCATTTTTATCAGCAAGGAATGCGGACAGATTTTGGAAGAATTTGACGAGCTGATTTTATATATGACACTTCCCGCGACAAATTTTTACTACACAAACTAAAAAATCTCCCTCCGATTTGGAAGGAGTTTTTTTTTTCAGCGACTGCGCGAACTGTTTATTTCGTCGTACATTGAGTTTGAAAAAGTTTTTTGACTCTGCGCTTTTTTTTCTTCAGCGAGTTTCTTAGCGTTCGCCGCGTTTGCAAATTTTTGCGCGTCCAATCTGAGTTTGCCGGCGCATTCGTAACAATAAACGCCTTTGGTAATCAGCTTGCCGCAGTTGCCGCAGGGATATTTGGCGTCGCGCAGACCCGAATTTTCAAATTGTCCCTGCTGAATCATTCGCCAAACCAATCGGCTCGGTGCGCCCGTACCTTCAATCAGCTGATTAACCGTAATGCCCGGATGATCTCGGACGTAGCCTCTTACCTGCTCTTCCATTTCCAATTCTTTGTTGCGGCAATCGGAGCAAATTTTTTCGTCGGAGACGGGCATAAAAATTTTTTTGCAATACAAGCAATTCCTTACGTTTACCATAAAATCACCTTCGCGAGTAAGGACTTTTAAGCCTCGAATAAATCAACTTTTTTCTTTGCGGCTCGCGTTATGTCGAACATTTTTACAAGCTCCGCAACCGCTTGCGTTGGCGAAATTATTCCGCTCAGGACTGCCTCGCGTATTTCGGGCATTCGTCCTGTTATCACCGCGTCGCCGAAAAATAAATTGTGTAAATGTTCGTCAATCATTGCGTGCATCCAATCCAAAAGTTGCGAATCGCGCCGCCGTTGGAAGACGCCGCTTTTGGTTGTCATTTCCTTGAAAAGCTGAATAACTTTCCAGAGTTCAGGCAACCCCATTTTCGTGACCGCGCTGGCAAGGTAAGCGTGCGTCGGCCAACCTTCGGTCGCGGGGCGAATAAATTCCGTCATGCGTTCGTATTCGCCGCGAGTGACTTTCGCCCGAACGAGATTATCACCGTCCGCCTTGTTGACAACAATCGCGTCGGCAAGCTCCATGATTCCCTTTTTAATTCCCTGCAAATCGTCGCCCGCGCCCGTCAACACAACCAGCATAAAAAAATCTACCATTGAACGGACGGTTGTCTCCGATTGCCCAACGCCGACAGTTTCAATCAAAATCACGTCGTAACCTGCCGCCTCGCACATTAACATTGTCTCGCGGCTTTTCCTTGCGACGCCGCCGAGTGTACCGCCTGCAGGGCTCGGACGAATAAAAGCTTCACTGCGGCGGCTTAAAGTTCCCATGCGCGTTTTGTCGCCGAGAATTGAACCTTTGGTTATTGAGCTTGTCGGGTCGATTGAAAGCACCGCGACTTTGTGTCCGTCGTCGCAGAGCATGTTGCCGAACGCCTCAATCAGCGTGGATTTACCCGCGCCGGGGACGCCCGTTATACCGATTCGCAACGCCTTGCCCGTTCGCGGCAAAAGTCTTTGCAAAACTCTTTGCGCCTTCGCGAAATGTTTCGGGCTGTTGCTTTCGATTAAGGTTATGGCTCGCGATAAAATCATTCTGTCGCCGCGTGCCACGCCGTCAACTAGTTCATCTTCCGTCAAAGTCATGCGGCGTTTCGGTTTGAATTGCCCCGAAGCAAACGCGGGATTAATATTTCCGACCGTTGTATCTTTAATGCCTTCAATGCCGCTCATTACCGCCGATTGATTCGAGACTGCCCAATCCGGCGTCGTGGTTGTGTAATTTGCCATTTAATCAGCTCCCCTGCCGAAAATTTTCCTGCTTGAATTATAAATTACGCCGATAGGAAAAGCAATGTGGAATAAGTATGGAAAAATTTTTTATTGAAAAAATTTTTCGCTTGTGATATATTCTCCGCGGCTTAAGGAAACAAGCGGAGAAGAAAGACGACTTGAGGAAACACGGCCACTCAAATTAGAAAGCTCCTCCAAATGCAACCGCAAGCCGACAAGGTTTTTCACGGTTAATTTAATGGAGGTCTTTAAAATGAAGAAAACAGTAGCAGCCGCATTAGCAGCGGCATTTGTTATCGGAGCAACGTCAACCACATTTGCGGCGGACGACAGCTGGCGCATGGAAACAAATCCCTTCAGAGATGTTGACAAAGGTCACTGGGCTTACAGAGCAATCGAAGATTTGCGCTTGGCGGGCATTGTCAATGGTTACGGCGACGGATATTTCCTCGGCGAAAAAACCATTACCCGTTACGAAATGGCGCAGATAGTTGCTAAGGCGTTGGCAAATTTTGAAAATTATCAAAACGTCACCAATACCGGCGCACGCAACTCAAAATCAGCAATGAAAGCCGACCTCGACAGACTCGCGGCGGAATTCCGTGATGAACTCGACGCTTTGGGCGTTCGCGTTGCCGAGCTCGAAAAACACTCCGACAAAGTCGTTTGGACAGGCGAACTTCGTTACCGCTATTGGAACGACAAAACCGACAAAGACGGTTCCGACGGCAGAGACAAGAAACGCAAAAACGATCAACTTCAACTCCGCCTCTTCCCGACCGCCGAAGTCAACGACCATTGGAAAGTTAAAGCTCGTATGACTGCAAGTGCCAACATGAAAGACGACACTTCCAGCGACTTCAAACTTACCTACGCTTTCGCGGAAGGCAATTACGACAAACTTACGCTCATGGTTGGTAAAATGCCTTTCTACACAAATGTAGATGACGGTCTTGTAATGGATGACTTCTTCAGCGGCGGCGCGGCAGTTTATGGCGATAAATTCAAAGTCGCGCTCATGGCTGGTCGTTGGAACTTAGATAACGCCAACCTTCACTTGCCGGAAGACGCTTCCATTAATGACAATGCGTCGAGCTATCAAGGCGCAGAAATTTCTTACGACGACAGCAGATTTTATATCGGCGCAGGTTATCATCACTTCCGTAGCGACGATTTCCAAAGTCTGCCCGGCTACAAGAAAAACGAGAAAAACGCTAATGTCTGGGCTGTCGGCACCCGCTACACCTTCGGCGGCAAGGTGACACTCGGCGGCGCATATGCAAGCAACACCAAAGCTGACGAATTCAAGAGATCTTGGTATGCGGGTCTTCAATACGCCGGCGCGGACAAGAAAACTCCCGGCAGTTGGGGTCTCGGTGCGCATTATCGTTACGTCGGACAAAACACAAGCTTGGCTCCGACCTATGATACCTTCGCCATGAGAACCAACAAAAAGGGCGTTGACATCGGACTTAGCTGGACGCCGCTCTACAACACAAGAGTTGAATTCGGTTACTTCTTTGGCAAAACGCTTGACACTCGTGAAGACGACAAAACCTTCTTCGGTCGTGCAAGCTGGTTCTTCTAAGAAAATTTTCGTCGAACAATCGACGTTATAAAAAAAAGCACCTCTCAAGTATGATGAGCTTGGGAGGTGTTTTTTATTCTGTAAGAAAAATCGTCAATTAATTTTCCCGCGCAGTTTATTTCTTGACTAAAGTTTTGTCGCTGACAGTGTAAGCTTCGCCATTGATAT